>JBCCKK010000018.1:0-21601 GCA_039027395.1 Verrucomicrobiota bacterium
CAGTATTTGGCCCTGTGAATATTCCAGACGAGTCCCTTACTTCTATCCCGTCGGCATTTGCTTACTCATTATTTGATCTGAAATTGCTAACTTATAGTTTATACTTATAAGTATTCTGGTTCGTTATTTATTGTTTTATTGGCAGACTTTGGAAGGTTACATTGCAAAAAATTAAACAGAACAAGGCCGGTTCATCCAATTCGTTACAGCCTCCGGCAGTGCGATCTCAAGACATAGGTAACAGTTCAAGTTCGGGACAAGGGTAACACTATGGCATCTTTTGAGGATGCCATGGAAGGAACCCGAACTGATGGAAATACGAACTGAATTTGCCTTACTGGCATTGAAAAAAGAAAAGCCGTTTCGGCACCTGTGCAATGATTACGGGATCAGCCCGAAGACGGGCTATAAGTGGCTCGAGCGTTATAGGGCAACCGGCAAGCGTGGCATGGCCGACCGATCGCGCAAGCCGCGCAGCAGCCCGGCCCAACTCGATGAAACGGTAGTCTGTCGGGTGATTAAACTCAAACTGGCTCATCCGCACTGGGGGCCGAAGAAGATTCGCGCAATCTACCAGAGCGAATATGGGGAATCACCGAGTCTGAGTAGCTTCAGTCGCATCCTGGATCGGGTCGGACTGGTCGAAAAACGCACGGCCCGGCCGCTGCGCAGCAAAGAGCACCGGCTCGACGGAGTGCCACCAGCCAAGTTACCCAATGACGTCTGGACGGTGGACTTTAAAGGTTGGTGGTTTAACGGGCACAAGAAAGTAGCCTGTCAGCCGCTCTCGGTGCGCGATGAATACAGTCGCTTCATCCTCGGGCTCGACGCCCTCAAAACCACCCGCACCCCCATGGTCAAACGCAGCTTCGAGCGGCTCTTTAATCAATACGGCATCCCCAAAGCCATCCGCAGCGACAATGGGGCTCCTTTTGCAGCACATCAGGCCCCACTGGGATTAAGCCGCCTCTCAGCCTGGTGGATGAGCTTAGGCATTCAGCTACATCGTTCACGGCCCGGCCATCCGCAGGATAACGGTGCCCATGAGCGCATGCACCGCGACATTGCCCAGGAAATCGAAGCCTATGCCCGCGGTAAACACCGCGATCACCAGATCGTCTTTGATCTGTGGCGGGCCGAATACAATCACAAACGGCCTCATGAGGCTCTCAAGATGCGGCGTCCGGCTGAGTATTACAAACGATCCGGCACGAAATACGCAGGCAGGGAAAGCTACTGGCGTTATCCCCACTCCTACCAGACTCGCCGGGTCAATGGCAGCGGCGGCATCTGGATCGAAAACCAGCCGCTCTACCTGACCACCTCGCTGGCCTACCAGCAGGTCGGACTCAAACCGCTACCCGGACTTCAACTCGATATCTATCTGGCAGGGTTTAACCTCGCCACCATCGATCTCGAAACCCGCAGTGTCATTTGGGCTCGCCCAAATGACACTGAACCACTAAACTGTTAACTCAAACGTGTTACCTATGTCTTGAAACTAAAACGTTACCCTTGTCCTGATCGCACAGTCGCTTCACTCCGTATATGACGGTCGACGTTCTACAAAAAATATGAAACCCGTATTTTTATTACTCCTATCATTAGTCTTTTTAACAGTATAAACATCAGCCAAGCCTGGTTTGCCGATGATGTGCCCCAAAGACTGAACAGATAATTCAGTGCAGTTTCTCTGATTGGTTTGTTTTTAATTGAGCTCTGCTTACGTCCAATGGACGATAAGCAGTATCTACTTTACATTTATTTCCATCATCCAAATCGTTAGTTGTAAAGATTGTTGCTCAATTTCTTGAAAACAAATGCCCACTTCAGTTTTTTCGAGGCTTACGAATACATGCGGTATGGGTGTGTTGATTACAAAAATGCCATGGAATTGTTAAGACGACTCAAGTAGAACAGATCGTTGTGCTCAAGTTTAAAAAAAGAAAATGATCTCTAATTCCCAGTTATTGATTGATCCTCAATTGGTTTCGGCTATCTCAACCTGTCATCGTGATTGGACAGTTGATGCGGCTTCAAATCTAATCGCAAATTTCCCAGATGATAGGATCGCAGAGATCCATACTCTTAAAGGAGCTCTTTTTATTAGGAATGATGTCAAACCCCCGATGAATCGATTATTTTTCGACGATCTTGTGATCGGCGAATACCTCGACGAGATCCTTGATGCCGCGAAGCGCTTCGGAATTTCTTTTAATATCGGCGTGCATCCCTATCTGGACCAGATGGACACGCTTGCCCATGAGAATAACCATTTGATCGCGAAGTTGATTAAGCACGGATTCGTTTACACCAGTCAGTCGTTCCTCTGGGTAAAAGCTACCGACCCAGTGAGCTTCGATGCAAAGAGCGATGTTGAGGTTCGTATCTATGGCAAGGATCGGTTGGAAGAGTATTTCTCCGTCTGGTATGAAGGCGATGCGAATACTCTTGAGAATACACAATGGATTAAACGTGAGGTCGCGCTTTTCCGTTCGGATCATTGGTTTCGTTACATTTTCTTCTTTCAGGGAAAGCCCGCTGCTACATCGATAGCTTATCACAATGGTAACGTCTTCTCATGTTTTTACCATGAAACTCGAGCGCCTTTTCGCAGACGGGGCTTACAACAGTGTTCTCTCCAATTCCGCACCCAACATGCTCACAAGCTCGGATGCTCGTATATTACGGGAGCGACAGCTCCTCAGAATGTACAAAGCCAAAGAAATTTTCAGAGAAACGACTTTCAGATTGCCTGCAACTGGTCTCAGCTCACTTGGAGGGCATGATTTTTTGAAGAAGATTATACCCGGCCACATCCCAGAACACCCACCAAGGCAGCTCGTGACGTATACTCAGAGTCATCGAAAGCATTAGTAGATGCGATAACTTATACTGGTATTGATCAATTGCTTGTTGTTTCCACAGCCCTTCTATACCCAAGAAGAACGGCTACTATCTTTCTAGGGACAATAGACTCGATCCACATCAATGACACTTGTTAGCTCAATTCCACATCCAGAAACCTTTTAGAAACACGGGTATTCCAGATGGACTCCATGGATCAAGGAATCTATTCTTAACGAATGGAACGTGACGAATTTCTAGAGGAAGCCATAGCTCAGGCTAAAAAGTCTCTGGCAGAGGGAGGCATTCCGATCGGAGCCGTACTGGTGCGTGATGGAAAAATCATCGGTAAAGGACACAATACACGCGTGCAAACGGGCAGCCCTATTTTTCATGCGGAAATGGCAGCGGTGCACAATGCCGGGCGGCTCCCTGCCTCGGCATACCGAGAATGCACCCTCTACTCGACACTTTCTCCCTGTGTTATGTGTTCGGGTATGATGCGTCTTTATAAAATTCCAAACGTCGTTGTCGGTGAGGACGTCAATTTTCAAGGACCAGCACATGAACTACGCGATGAAGGAATTACCGTAAACGTTGTTAACGATGCGGAGTGTATCGAAATCATGCAGACCTTTATCCAGGAACATCCCGACCTCTGGTATGAAGACATCGGTAAAGATGGATAGAATATACAAAGCCCTTTATTCGATTCCGTGATACGAATTCTTTTACTTGTGCTGCTTTCATTTGCTGGACCACACTTCGCAAAAGCATCGGATGGCCTGTTTGGTCGATTCTCTGAAAATCGAATAACGATCCTATTTGGGGTATCGAGTGCGGAAGATCCCACGCATCAGAAAATGTATATCCTACGCCGTGGCAACACCGACTCGGAGGAAAAATACACTCTCGAGATTAAAGGTGGAGATGGTCTTTCAGCAAATGACGATTCTGTCTTGTACACGAATCGAGTTGATAGCAAAGAAATCCGTGATTTATATGAACGAGTTTCTTCTTTTTATCGAACGATGCGCCTAAAAGATGATCTCACTAGCACCATGTTTACGATCACATTGAATTCGAGTAAGTCACAAATTTCGGGTGTATTCCCCATGTCTTCTATCCCGGACCACTTGCTATCGAAGCTAAATGGCTTGGTTCCCCAAGAACACAAGATAACCAGAACAAGCAAAACCATTAAGGTAGCCCCCGAGAGCTAGCACGTTCTTACAAATAGGAGGGTCAACAACTTATCCACATGGCATGCATCGAGTTTCTATTTTATTTGCTATTTTCATAAACACTCAGTTTGTTCTATCTTTGTGTCCAAACGGGGCCTATGCAGCTGAAGAACAAACACGCTGGGCTCGTTTTTTCCAACAGTTTGAGGCTCGAGGAACGATCGCTATTTACGACGAACGACTTCAGTCAAAAAGGCTGATGACATTCAATGGAGCACGTGCCCAGAAACGATTCACACCTGCATCTACATTCAAAATCCCTCATTCTCTCTTCGCCCTAGATTCGGGGGTGATTCAAGACGAATTCGAAACGATTTCTTGGGACGGTAAGAAGCGATTTCATCCAGCTTGGAATCGAGATCAAAACCTTCGCTCATCGATGCGTCACTCGGTTGTCTGGGTATACGAAAAATTTGCAAAAGAAATTGGCGAGCAAAATGAACAGCAATACCTGAAGAAAATTAGATACGGCAACCAAGACCCATCGGGAAAGTGGCCTTTTTGGCTAAAGGGAGGAAATCTCAAGATCTCCGCACTTGAACAGATCGCATTCCTCAAGAAACTATACCGGAACGAACTTCCTTTCCGAATTCGCGATCAACGACTTGTGAAAGATGTGATGCTTATTGAGGCAGGGCGCAACTGGATTTTAAGAGGAAAAACAGGATGGGATGGCAGTGTAGGTTGGTGGGTCGGTTGGGTTGAACATCCCACTGGATCTGTATTCTTTGCCTTAAATATCGATACGCCGAACGGTGCAGAGGATGCCCCTAAGAGAGAGGGTATCGCCCGGGCAGTTCTTGTTTCGATAGATGCATTGGAACCTAGTAGCGATCAAGATAACAACTAAAATCGAAGACCATTTTAGGCACCTTGATAGATCCTATGCTAGCGGCAAGGTAGAGACCAACTAAACTACCATCTCATGCTTCAATTCGGCCCCACAATTTTTATTCTACTCTACCTGTTTCTCTTGGGATTTGAATCATCAATCCATGCAAATCAAAGTAATAAGACTAATCCAATGCAATTGTTTACTGAACTTTTAAAAACACCTTGGACAGAAGCGTTTCATGACTCCGGCATGGGGGATTGGAAGGAGAACTGGTTTTTAGATGGCGAAAACGCCATGCTCAAAAACACAAGTCGAGGACTAGAGTTCTTTGCCGGTCCGAAAACGTTAGATGATGCACATCATGCGGTACTTTGGACTCAAAAAGAATTTAAGGGTGATCTCAAAATTGAATATGAATACACACGACTTGATAATGAGATTCGCATGGTGACGATTCTTTACATTCAGGCCACGGGCAGTGGAGAGCCAGGCTTTGACAAAGATATCAGAACTTGGTCGAATGCTCGTAAGGTTCCTTCCATGCGGCACTATTTCAAGCACATGCATACCTATCATGTGAGCTATGCGGCATTTGGGATGAAGAACACGATACCCGGTGATGACTATATCCGAGCCCGTCGCTATATGTGTAGCGACTTGAGAGGAACTGAACTAGATAACGAATATATAAACACCGGCCTTTTTGAGCCTGACGTCCCTCACCAGATTACAATCATCAAGCGCAACTTCGAAATCTACATGCACATCAAGAATCCAGAAAAGGATCTACTCTGCCATTTCATCAATTCCAAGTTCCCGCCGATTATCGAAGGTAGAGTTGGGTTTCGCCATATGTTTACGCGTAGTGCCCGTTATCGAAATTTTAAAGTGAGTGTTAACAAGTAACATATAAAGAACCACTACTTATATTCAAAGACAAGCTCAGCCCTCCTCGCCAAAAAAATGAAACTCTACTACGAAGATATTGGACAGGGAGAAGTCGTCCTATTGCTTCATGGCTTCACCGGTTTTAGCGGCGATTGGCTGCCTTTGCTACCTCTCCTCCCAAAAGACTTTAGATATCTTATACCCGATCTTTCAGGGCATGGCAGAAGTCCAAACGCACATCAGACCTATACCCACAAGGAAACTTCCATTGCGATCTATCAACTCTTGGACGATCTGGGCATCCAACAGTTTAAAGCGTGTGGAGTCAGCGGCGGAGCCATGGCATTACTTCATATGGCAACTCAACAACCGTTGCGTGTTGAATCCATGATTCTCGTAAGCCCAACGACACACTATACTGACCAAGCTCGTGCCATCATGGGAGCTGTCGATCTTGAAAACATACCTCAAGATGACTGGAATGCGATGCGCAAGAAACACCCGGGAGGAACGACTCAAATCCAGGAGCTCTGGCGTCTTTCACGGGCCTTCAAGGATGACTATACGGATATGAACTTTCAGCCGGCAGACCTTCAAACCATCCAAGCCTCAACATTCATTGTCCATGGGGAATGTGATCCTCTCATTCCTAACGAAATTGCCGAAACGATCGAGCGTTATATCCCAGATTCATTCCTCTGGAGTATAGCAAGCGAAGGACATGTTCCGGTTTTTGGGGACCAACTTACCGAGTTCTTTCACCGTGCTTCTAACTTTTTAACAACCGGCAAAAAAGAAAGTTAAATAAAATCAGAGTTCCACGAATCGAACGGATCCGTTAAAAGATAGGTATGCTGATTGATTTGGAACGGCTGTGTTCGACTTATGGCATTCATAGGTTTGGGGTGCTTCATATTGGGGCTCATGAAGCACAGGAGCGAGAAGCTTACCAAAACTGCGGAGCTCAACGAATTCTTTGGATTGAGGCCAATCCCGATTTGGCGGCACGCCTGAAGCAACAAATCTCCATGGATCAAGGCTTGTTTGCTCAAGAGAACGTTTTAAATACGGCTGTTTTTGATTCGGATGGGGAACGCATTCAGTTCCATGTTGCCACCGATACTCAAGCATCCTCATTGCTGGAACTCGGAACTCACCGGGACTCCTACCCGAGCGTAACCAATGATAAGACAATCGAGATTTCGACAAAGCGTATTGAAACGCTTTGCAAAGAAAACGAGGAGTTATTTCAAGGTCTCGATTTCGCAAACTTGGATATTCAAGGCGCCGAGCTAAATGCCCTTAAAGGATTTGGTGAGGTTCTCAATCAATTCCAATGGATCTACACCGAGGTGAATCGGATCGAAGTCTACAAAAAGAACGGGATGATTTGGGAGATTGATCGATTACTTCTAGAGCACCATTTCTTTCGAAAAAATACAGTGTTTACTAACGCAGGCTGGGGAGACGCGTTTTACGTGAGACAACCAGATCGAGGCGCTCTTTCCACTCTTGGTTACCGATTCCTACTGCAATTGGACTATCTACGGTGGAGTATTATTGATTCAGCATCGGTTGGATGGTCACTGCGGGTCTCCCGGAGAATTAAGCGTGAAATCAAAAATCGGTTGCCGTAGTAAGTACACGATGACCGTGGTGTGATGTCTCAATCAACTTGTGACTTTAACTAGAGCCGGCTATATTTCGAGATCTGTTTCGATCGATGCCAGCTTGTGACGTGCCATGGCCAGATTCGCTTTATCAGTGCTTAAAGCAAGGTAGATAAAGATGGCTCCTTGCCCTTGAACCAACCGAATCAAATGGTATTGGCTGTCGAGCGTAATCAAGATGTCTTCGATGCCTCCATTAATTCCCAATTGTTCCATGGCAGACAACTTGGCCCGAATCACCTCGGTATTCGCGGCAATTGCGGTTTCTAAGTCAAATCCAGGGTTACCTTCGGCGCCAAGGCACATTCCGCTTTTGTAGTCCCCAATTGCTGCTCCCAAGGCTCCATCGATTTCTAAAGCTCTCGCTAGTGATTCCGTCGTATTCGACATGTTTTTCTCCCTCGCTGTATCCGACAGCATTTGTTTTTCGTATTACTCTATGCGGCGGAAGCACAACACAACTGAGCCGTCCTTCTCGCCTTTCTCAATTGTTCCTTGGAACAATCCATCCAGAGATTGTTCCAGAAAACCTTGAAACACACCTAAGGTGTAGGCGCTTTCTATCTTATATTCTAATAGATCACTCACATAAATTTGCAAATGGTTCCACTCCCCCGTCACCTCTTTAATCAAACACAGACGAGTGCCACTGCTGCCCAGCTGCTCTCCTAAGACTTTCTGAAACTGCTCCAAAGACTCTGGCTTTGCCTGATCTCCTAAATCAACAGCAAGCGATTGGCCTCGTTTTCGTCCCGCCTGCACGAGAAGCGCCCGCGCGCCTGCTTCACCCAACGTTTCCTGTATTCCATCCAGAATTGCTCTTCCACAAACCACATGAAAGTAATTTCCCAAAACGTCCCTCCCCTCGATTCCATTTAACTTTATTTCACTCATCGCGCTAGTTCTACCTCAGGGTTGACTGCTTCTGCACAGCGGCGAGCCTGTAACTGAATCATACCAAAGTTGCTGTTCGGCTTTGAGATCACAGCAAGAACCGCTACGGTTCCTACTGAGTATATCGACAGAATCCCTCCTTCGGCTGCAAAATTAATTTCCCGTAATTCTCCCAGATCTGCAGTTCCCAGCATGTGATAACCCAGCCCAAGAGCCGTCGAAATCATTGCAGCGATGCGGTCTGCATCGAATCCTGTTCCTACGTTAGAAAGTAATAACCCATCTCGGGTTGAAACCACTGCCCCCTTTATCTCCTTATTTCCGGAAAGCAGAGCCCGCAATTGATCGTTAATTCGTGTTCTGTCCATAGTTTGCTGTTAGTTTTTGGTCTGATTTTTCTTTATTTGTGAGAACAAATTTTGAAGCAATAGGTAACACGATGATGATTCTCGAGGATCAATCCTGAGCATTTGATCTTGGGAAAAATCAAAGAATGTTCCGATGGCATCAATATCCCATGCTTTTTCGACATCGCAATGAGTCACGCCCACTACAGTGGTCAGAGCAAAGAGACTGAATAATCGCTCATAAATAGCTCGAGCTTTCGTAAACTGGTCTGGGCGGTGTGCTGGAATTAAGAGAACTAAGCCTACGGCACCCTCCGAAAGAATTTCCCACATGAAGTCAAAGCGCTCCTGACCTGGGGTTCCATATAAGCGAAATCGGTTATCACCCAATTTCAGAACCCCGTAGTCCATGGCGATGGTTGTCATTTCTTTTCCTATATCCTCACTGGCATTTTCATCCACAGAAAACGTGCGCTCATGGGAGAGAGCTTGAACGAAGGTTGTTTTTCCTGCACCGACAGGTCCTGAAATAACAATCTTATAGACGTTGTCAGCCATTGTTACGATTTCCGAATGAACTGAGCAAGATTATCTAATACATCATCCAAATTAAGTCCGGTAACATCGAACGGCCCCTTGACTTTAGAATCGGATTGCTGGTGAACGGGCTGTCCCAAATTACCTTTTCTAGGAATTTGCACCCGTCTTGATTTTTTATTGGTAACTACCGGATTCGCGGGGGCAACGATAAGAGGTCCTTTATTTCCAAAATGGCCAATTTTTTTATGGAGGCGTAGCGTTTGCACTAATCCTAACAGATTCCAACGATATAAATAATATCTTAAGTGAATCTCGGGAATTCCAGAGCGTTCTGCAAGTTCGATCGCATTCGTTCCTTTTAGTAAGAGGTCCTGACCCAACTCAAAGTAACTACGGTCGTCCCCTGCCATCGCGTGGAGATCTGCTCCATCTTGGAGGATAAATCGGGTCTCTGGATGGGGAAGATCATCATAGTAGGCTTCTAGTTCATCCACACCCCGAACCGTTTCTAAAACCAAGGTAACAAGTGGAATCGAAAGGCGTTTATCAATCACTTCAGAATCTAAACTCGAAAACTCAAATGAACCTTCACGTGAGAGAACCACATTTTTGAGGGCTGATAATAGATATCCTTCATCCAGGTTAGCGGTTTTGTTGACTTGAAAGTCCCGAACGTAGCCAAAATCGACGTCGAGAAATAAGGAATCAAATCCCGGAACTGAAAAGATACTCAGCCTCCCCTGCTTAGCCGAAATAACGGTAACTACGTCTTCGAAAAAAAAGTCTTTAAATTCACCAAAGAGTCCCATTGTTACGCGTTTGTTACGTTTATATTTAACTCAAAACGACAAACATTCAAATGGGGCTGACCAAAAAGGCATAGAGTTTATGCTCTAATCCTTCAGCTTTTCAGCTGCCGTTGGAGGCAAAATCAAAAAAATTGTTAGTTACTGCGATGTATTTTTTCGCAAATTTGCCCTCCCTCTTGACTCAAGGAGACCTTTTTCCCGAAATTCCAGTAAAATTTTCCGTTATTTTATCCTTAAGAAACTTAAGAAAAAGGTTTCTTTCATTTTATTGTCAGACTCGAATTCTATTGATTTTCCCAGGATATTTAGCAGAGTTGCGACAGAAGCTCAGTGACATAGTCAACTGGATGTCTATTAGGTGGTTGAGCCAATAGTAGAAATGAAACCCGATAATCGGGAACAGGGACTGGCTAAGTGACTGAGCTTTGGAAGATGGATGAATATTTTTTGCGAAATACTCGATCTTTCTTCCAATAAGAAAGAACATATTCAATGAAACTATTCGTAGGCAACTTGCCTTTCAAGACTACGGAAGGAGAATTACAGGATCTCTTTTCACAACATGGGGATGTGACTGATGTTTTTATTCCCAAAGATCGAAACACCAACCGCCCCCGTGGATTTGCTTTTGTAACCATCGAGGATCAAACGGCTGCTCAAGCCGCGATTGATGCTCTCAATGGGCATGATCTCGGAGGTCGTGAAATTAATGTCAACGAAGCTCGCCCGAAAGAAAATCGAGGCGGAGGTGGAGACCGTCGCCGCGATTACCGCTAAAACACGAATTATGGTCGGAAGTCTGCGGTCATTGAATGGCCGGAGGCTTTCTTATCCGCAGGATGTACGGAATCTGCGCTAATCGAATCTAGCCATCCCAAAACCAAAGTTACTATCACAGCCATCCCTAAGAGCCAAATCGACCTAGTCATCATTCTCTAGTAACAAAACACTAGTTATCTTGTGAAAGCAATCTTAAACCTTTAAGCATAAAAGAATTTTAGATTCGCCTCCTAGTCATCCTCCGACATACTTTGGGCTAAGTTTCCCTTGGTATGAGTATTTTATCTGACAGTCAAATTCGCAAACTCGCAGATGCGGGTATGATTGAACCATTCGAACCCGGACAAATTCGGCAACATGAAGATGGTTCAAAGGCTATTTCTTACGGAACCAGTTCTTACGGTTATGACCTTCGCGTAAGCGATGAGTTTAAGATCTTCACTAACGTCAATAACTCGATTGTGGACCCTAAGAACTTCTGTGATCAGTCGTTCGTCAATATGAAGACGGATATCTGCATTGTTCCTCCTAATAGCTTTGCCCTCGCTCGGAGCGTCGAATATTTTCGTATCCCACGCGATGTGCTTACTGTTTGCCTAGGCAAAAGCACTTATGCTCGTTGCGGAATTATTGTCAATGTAACCCCCTTTGAACCCGAGTGGGAGGGTCACGTAACTCTGGAAATCTCCAACACCACACCGCTTCCGGCAAAGGTCTATGCTAACGAAGGCCTAGCCCAGGTACTTTTTTTCCGCTCCGATGAACCTTGTGAAACCAGTTACAAAGATCGCGGCGGCAAGTATCAAGGGCAAACGGGCATTACTATCCCGAAGATGTAACTCTAATCGGAAAACGACCAGAGATACTCTTGAGATTTTGTATCGAGCTCATGCATCGGGACGATCTGATAAAAATCTCCGCAGATATCGCGAATCAGAAAACTACCATCCGACATTTTTTCGGGCCAATCGTCGAGTAGAGTTTGAAAAACTCGCGGTCCCGCATGCGTTTGAACCTCCCATCGTCGCAGCTCGAAATCTTGCTTCAGTTGGTCCAGCTTCGTCACACGTAGGCAAAATTTGACGAATTCTAGTTCCTTCTCAAGGACCGCTCTGGAATCCGTATCCAACTCAGATAAATCACGAACTAAGGCTATCTCGTTCCCGTCTTTGTCTCGCAGCGAAATAAACTGATCTGCTGCCAACCAAGGTAAACATCGTGCTACCGTAACCGGAACACCAAGTTTATCTGCCCCCACCTCGGCCAAAAGCACCTGATCTTCCCGTCGACGCAGTCTGACTCGATCTAGATGAGTCTCAGCGCCTGATTCTTTCATAATAGTTTCCATACTAATTTTCCTTTTTCCTATTCTTACTTCAACTAGACTGCGAACGCGTGATGCAATTCCGTCTGCATTTCATGCAGTTTTCGATAGACTCCGTTTTCTAAAGCCAATAGCTCCGCATGAGTTCCCTCTTCTACCAGCTTCCCCTCCTTAACCACTAGGAGCCTGTCAGCTCGCTCCAACGTTGAAAGACGGTGTGCAATCGCGATAACCGTCCGACCATCAATCAGCCGATCGAGGGCTGATTGAATTTTGCGTTCCGTCTCCGTGTCTACGTTACTCGTGGCCTCATCGAGAATCAGAACTCTCGGATTGTGCAAAATCGCCCGAGCAATCGAGACCCGTTGCCGCTCTCCTCCTGATAACGTATGCCCTCGTTCACCCACAACCGTTTCGTATCCTAACGGCAGTCGACAGATAAAATCATGAGCATTAGCTGCAATCGCGGCTTCCAGAACTTCATCGTATCCAGCCACCTGATTCCCGTAGCGAATATTTTCGAGTATCGAACCGTGGAAGAGAAACGGCTCCTGAAGCACCATACCAATCTGGCGGCGATACGATCCTAATTCTGCTTCTGCTAGATCAATACCATCCACACAGACTCTTCCGCTCGTCGCTGCATAAAATCCAGCGACTAAGTTGGTAATCGTCGTCTTTCCTGCACCAGAAGGCCCAACCAATCCAATCATCTCTCCAGACTTGATTTCAAATGAGACGCTTTTCAAGTTATCTCGAACACCATCGTAGGAAAATGACACATTCTCAAATGTCACTTCTCCCCGAATGTCCTTCATTTTTTGTCGGTTTTTCTGTTCTTCAGCATGGGGCTCCGTATCAATCACTTCAAAGACCCGATGCGCTGAGCTGACGGCTCGATTCATCATTCGGGTAATTTGACCAATCACCTCCAGTGGGTGCAAAAACATCCCCATATACATCAGAAATGACACGAAGGTCCCTGTTGTTAATGAGGCACCCCAGACTCCCATCACCCTGGGAAGCGCCATTGCCCAAACGATCAGAGTAATGAGATGAAAGCTGAACATTAAAAGTGGCCAAAAACTGGTCCAAATCCGATGCACATCATGAAATGTTTCCAAAGTGGATTGGTTTGCTCGACCAAACCGCCCGATTTCGCGCTCTTCTTGGTTAAACGCTTTAACTACCTTCATTCCTGGGATTGTATCTGATAACACTGCCGTCAAAGACGACCATTTGCGCCAGGCTTTTAGAAATCGCTTATTGATCGCTTTTCCATGAAGATAGTAGGCCCATAAAAAGATGGGAACCGGCAAGGTCATGACAAGACCTAACTGCCAGTCCAACGCAATCAACACGGAGGCTAATCCGATGAGCATTACGACCGAAAGCGTCATTTCAACGACTCCAAAGGCGACAAAGTCCCATAACCGATCGGTATCCGAACTAACGCGGCTGATGATACTGCCCGTCTGTTTCTTCGAAAAGAACCGCAAGCTCATCGCCTGCAGGTGACTGTAGAGCTGATTTCGCAAATCGTAAGCGACATTTTCCCCAAGAAAGGCCAGCTTTTTAAGGCGAACCCAGGCGCAAAGCTCTCGCAATACATGCAAAAGTCCCAGCCCCCCTACAATTGCAAAGGCTAGCTGAATCATTTTCTCCGCATCCATGCCACCACTCTCGACCGGTTTGAGGATCTGATCTACAACATATCCTGTAAGAAAGGGGGGAACCAGTGAAATTAAGGTCAAGGCCAATGCGGCAGCGAAACCTAAAGACACGTCTCTTTTGTACGGTTTAAAGTATTTCAAGAGGCGCCAGATCACAGCAAGTTGATTCCCTGCAACGGACGCTTGGGCATCTTTAACACCTCGAGAAACCGATTCACCATAGACCCAATCTGCATCTTCCGGAGAGGTTGAATATCCCTCCAACTCTTGATCCAGAACGAACCGAATATTCTCCACTGCCCGCTGCTGCCGCTTGGTGTAATGAACTTGTAGCAGTGGCTCTTTTCCAGAACTTCCGAGAAAGACCAACGTTGTGCAACTTAAGCCATTTACTTCACGAATCTGCTTGAGATCCTGACGCGATACATATTTCCAATCTTCTACTCGGTCAGAAGAGACGAAAAGGACTTCACGAGGCCCTAAGACTAACCATCCCTCGTTAAAGGTCAGCTCATCGTTTAAGTCAATGTAGGCATAAAGAACCGGACGATCTCCATTCCAACGTGTTACCACCTGCTCTACAATTTGTTCAGGCAACGATCCGGGCTGACCTAGATACCGTTGAATCACGGCACGGTTTAACTCAATCTGACCTGTATTTTTCTCATTCATTGTTGTTTTCCTTTGTATACATTCCAAGCGGAGACAAAAAAAATCCCGGTCTCCTCGGTTACTGAGGATTCCGGGTGATTTAAAAATTCTTAAAAGAAACTGTTATCTAACCTCGAGAAGTCCTCGGCAAATGCTAACGCATGAGTTTGGGAGAATCCCGGCGAAAGCGATCATTTCAAAACTAGCGATATAACGATGTGCCGAGTTCATAGGTTTCTTCTTGGGTTGGAGAAGTATTAAAACCGGACGATCCTGACTGTCAAGTGGAAGCTATCATTTTTTCTAGAAATAGAATCATCGTTGATTATTTTTCTAAAATCTTCCATATTTACACGCAATTTTAATGAAAAAGTGGGGAGCGATCCAATTTTACTTGGCCGCCTTAGGGATCTGCCTAGTGGCTACCTCCCCTGTACAGGCCTCTACCGACCTAGCGACCAGTGCCTGGGAATTTGGAGATCCCATCACATTTTTCGATGACCGAGTTCAATGGGATGTGGAAATGCGGGAGCGCTTCACCTTTGTCGAAGATTGGGTAGATTTTAATGAAAACTTTGATCTGCGCGATGATGTGGCCCTTCAACAACGACTTCGCCTTGGACTGAGGGTCTCTCCCTACGAATTTCTCGATATCTATGGACAACTACAAGACTCTCGAACGTTCTTTGACGAACCTGCGGGCCCTAATTTTAATCGGGAACTTACCACTCACAATAACGCAATCGATCTCCACCAGGGCTTTGTCCATCTGCGTCCTCAACCCGGCATCCCCTTCGGAATCAAAGTTGGACGACAAAAACTCTCATTTGGCGATGAGCGCCTGATTGGGGCTAACGAGTGGTCTAACAATGCTCGCGTGTTTGATGCGGTTCAGCTTACGTTCGATCAGGCAGATTATCAGATCCATGCCTTTTCCGGATGGGTTGTGATTCCCGAGGCAAAAGAGGTCGACTCGCCTGATACGGAAGATCTAATTTCCGGGATCTATATCAACAGCAACTGGATCCCCGGCATAACTACGGAGCCCTACGTCCTCTACCGACGTAAAACCGATGTCGATGTTAATTCTAGCCTTTCCTCAGCTGAAAACCAAAGAAGTGGCAACAATGCTCCTGCGGGAGACATTGTGACCACGGGTGTTCGTCTCGAATCCAAGCCTGAAGAGTTTGGCTCCATTGACTTCCGAGTAGAAGTCGCCCTGCAAGCGGGATCGATTCGCAATCCAAAAGGATTCGGTGCAGGCGTAGCCGGAAACCCAGTAAACACCGGCCGTCAAGATCACATTGCGGGAGCTGTGCATGCACAGATCGGCTACACCGCCGAAACGCTTCCTTTGAAACCCCGTTTCTTTGGAGAATTTAACTATGCCTCAGGTGACGATGATCCCAATGATGATATCGACAGCACCTTTCAACCACTTTACCCAACTCCTCACCGATTTCATGGGCAGTTGGACCGATTTGCTTGGATGAATATGTTCGAATTTGCAGTCGGTGCCGAAGCCCGAGTTTTACCCAACTGGGATGTCTCTCTGAGTTATCACGTATTTCTTGTTGCGGAAACGAGTGATCCACTTCGAGTTGGCAGTCAAGGTGCTCTCGGAGGCGTTGGTCGTTATGGAAATGCTCTAAATAGCAACCCCAGCCCATTTGCGGGTTCCGAGTTGAATCTGAGATCCCGTTACCATCTTAACCGCTGGGCTTCATTCGAATTTGGATATGCCCACTTCTTTACCGGAAACTATATAGAGGACACTGCCCCTCTACTTAATGGCACCCGGGAAAGCGATGATGCTGACTTTGCTTATCTCCAATTGAGCATTCTTCTATAAAAAAATCGCTCTATCATTTTACATTTTCTCATTTCTGATTATCAATAGACGGATGGAACGAATCTATCGATGGATCAAATTATCCTTATTCACCCTTACAATTAATCTTTCATTCTCAGCATTTATTGTAAATGCAGAGACTGTTTATCGCTATGTCGATAAATCGATCATCGTCGACTCGCTATTGGAACGGGTCGATCCTAAGGCGACGATCATCGATGAAGGAGGCTACAAGAAAACAGCCGCAGGTGTGTTTTCAGTCTCGCTTCCCCAAGGCACCCAAGCCCCGGACGTTGTTTATCTAAAGAAACAGTTTAGCTGGCTCAACGCAGCAGCTACTCAAACACCCCCAACCGCTAAGGCTCAATCTGGGAACTACGTGGTTGGATCTTCCGAAGGTCCCGTGACCCTAGCAAAGGCTGGAGGGCAGGAAACACAGGTCACACCCGGTAGCCGTTTTACAAATGGAGACGTAATTCGAACCGGAAAAGGAGGGAAAGCATCTCTCATCATTCCTGGAATGCGCTCGGTTACTTCAGATCAAAATTCGGTACTGAGTATCAATCAACTCCAAAACCCAAGTAACGTATCCACAGAGGTTAAGCTCAATCGCGGAACCGTTTTTCTAGAAACAAGTAAATTTCAAGATTCTGTCCATAGCTTTCGAGTAACCACCCCACTAAGCATAGCAGCAGCTCGGGGCACCGAGTATCTCGTTTCCATTGAGCAAGGTGTTTCGGTCATTTGTATTATCGAAGGAGGCGTTGACGTGACGAAAGCGGACAAAAAGCCTGTAGCGGAACTTACCGTTACTAAACCGGGCGACCTCCTTTTCCAAGCGGTTCCCGAGCTAAATGCACGCCAATATAGTGAATGGCTTTACGCCATGGTAGGAACGATGGACCGCCTTAACCAAGGCTCGAGCACTAAAACTTTTACCGGATATTTCCCCGTGATCCGAAAAGATAGCGCCTATAAAACGTTCTGGGATGCAAACCAAAATTCCGGAAAACGATGGTAAATTTTACAGGTCAGGCTCAGAGCATTTTGTTAGAATTTATTCATTGTAATTAACTAAGTTTTCCTTTGAACTAAGGACGTCGAAACAATAACCTTAACTTAAGGGGAACGGGAAAATGCAACGTCCAATAAAAGTCCAAATTGTCGAAGATCACCCGGCTGTCCAAATCGCAGTCAGCCAGATGCTCGAATCCAAGAACTATGAAATCAAGGCTATCCATGAAACAGTAGAAGAGGCCATCGACTACATGACTCAGTCTGAAACCGATGTCAACTTCACTGTCCTGGATATCACACTGCCTGGACCATCAGGCGAAAGCCTGGTCCGCTACTACCGAAAACATCATCCAGAAATTGCAATTCTGATTTATTCGGGCACTTCGAATTTGGATATTCCAATCCGCTGTATTAGACATGGAGCTCGGGGATTCGTTCGTAAGGCATCTCCAATTGACGAATTTCTGAAGGCGGTCGATGTCGTTGCCGTTGAAGGAAAGACTTATATTCCCGAAGTGCTCAACCGATATAAAGCCTCAACAACCTCTCGCCGGGCAAAAATCTCTCTCACCTCCCGTGAATTAGAAGTCGCTCGTTTGGTAACTTTCGGCGATTCGAATTTAGCAATCGCTGAAAAACTGGGCATCAGTGAGAGAACCGTAAATATTCATCGCTCGAATATGATGAGGAAAATTGGTGCTCACAATGCTACGGATGTGACGCGTTACGTCATCAAGAACAAACTTGTCGGCCAACGTGAACTTTCACTGAACGCAGCTATTTGAAAGCAACAGAACAAGAAGAAGTCTAAAAAGAAGCCCGCCCGCTAGGATAGCGTTTGGCGGGGAATGATGGTGGTTGGACCATCTTCAAACTCGCGTACTTCTGATGTTCCAATTTGGAACAAGACACCCGCGTTGCATTCTGACCAGAAAAACCGAAAGGAAATCTGAGCGAAGGTCAAAACACATTCTTCCGTGAGCTCGATTGTTCGATCGACTGGACGACGATTAATATAAGTTCCGTTTGCTGTGCCAAGATCCTCAATCGTTGCTTTTCCGTCATCAACGGTAATTACCGCATGCTTTCGAGACAGCGTCGGTTCAGCGATGGAAACGTCACATTCGGTCGATCTACCAATACTACTTTCCCCTTCTCCCAAAATGAACACTTGCTGATTTTGCCCGTCAGAGACCTGAAACTTGACAGATTCCGTCTGGGTTGCCTGCTTTTTGAAATCGTCAACCTGCGTTTTAGTTCGAAGGTGCTCGATACGCTGGGATTTTGTCCGTTCAAGAGCTCCAGCAATATGCTGATCCACAGCTGCAGCCATACTGAATAATAACATCTCGGTTCCCATTTCAACAGGGACACCCGCTGTATCTTTAAATCGAGTAAACTGAACATTCGAAATACCTTTTTGAATTATCTCTTGAACCGAGCAGCCCTCGCTGTAATGAGGGCTGTCAATGGTCTCAATATCCCCGTAATTGAGCACGATACTGGTCGGTATACCGTCGCATTCAAACCTAACACTACCCGACTCTCTTCGGGCGAACTTCGCGTGTAGTAGATCCAATAGTTTCTTACTTTCCATCAAAATCCCTCGGAATAACCATTATCATTCCCTGGAAGATGCTGCCAGAATACAGCGCGCTTTTCAAAAGATAATTGTTTTTGATTCGTTAAGGTTATCTAAAGAATTTTAGCCATATTTAACTTATTTTTGCGTAAAAAATTGAATCAGAGCCCGATGCCAATAATCGCTGTAAATAGGCCAAACATGCGCCGGCATCCGACAAACTTCCTGGCGTGATGCCTTTTCCCATCTCGCACGCCCACCCGGCACAACAATCAGGTCTCCTGGGCACCAAATATTAAGCGTAGGTAAATTCCAGTTCTCGTTTTCTAAGCTTCGCAGGAAGCGAGAATCTGGACGCATTTGCCGCGTGGCTGGCAAGGGAGCCAAATGAGCCATCACAGTTCCATGATGAGGTGTATTGAGAAAAGCCACCCGATTAACAGGGATGTTACGCCATTTTAAAGCAGAGCGAATCACCAATCCGCCCATACTATATCCAATCAAGTTAACAGGCTCTGACTCCCAACTCAAAACGTCGCTAAAGAATCGAGCGACCTGATCGATCGGAGAAAGTCCCGATGTATCATATTTCCAAATCTTCGCTGGACCTACCGAAGTTTCCAGCTTCTGCCGAAGCGTTTCAAACCGAGAGCTGTTCCCCATAAACCCATCCAAAATCCAAGTAGTCATACCACTACCTCGCGTTTAGTAAGGTGCCCATAGGTTTCTATAAACTTCTCATCTTTCCCTCCTCGGGAGTACTCTGCTAAGAGCTCTCTGACATGCCCAGAAGACGCCTCTTGAGTTGATAAAGGCTCACTAAATCTGACTCGGAGGTGTAGTCTAAAGGCCCTTGGCCATTTCCAAAAGAATTTACCTCGCTCATAAGAAAAGAGAGAGCCCCAAAGTCCGTCCATGTGAGCTACTACAACGGGACATTGAGCACGCCTTGCGATCAATTCAAAACCACTACGCACCTCCATCAACTCCCCTGTGACGGTAAGGCATCCCTCCGGAAAAATACAGACAACCTCGCCTGATTCCACAGCTGCCGAAGCCTTCTGAATGGCATCTTTAGCATGCCTAGGAGAAATTGGAATCGCCCCAAACACCTTCAACACCCAACCCACCACAGGCTTATCAAACAATGATTCCAAAGAAAGAAATCGTGGATGCCTGGGGCATGCAATCGATAAAATCAGAGCATCCAAATAGCTTACGTGATTACTCACTAACAATACCCCTCCCTCTTTGGGAAAATGCTCTGCTCCTTCGGTCTTCACTCGGTAGTGTAGTGCCGCGACGCCAAGACCAAAAAGTCGGATCAATTCGTCAGGGAGTAGTTGAATCAAATAGACTCCCACAACAAGAACCACTAAAGCCAAGACCGCAAACTGCACACCAATCGATAAACCCAAAACTTGGGCCAACACCGTATAAAAACCAACGGCGAGCACGCCTGCAGAACTCGAGAGCAAATTCGCCCCCGCCAAAATCTCACCTCGACGACGTTCCGGTGAACGGGAAACCAATAGTGCTGTCATCGGCACCAAAAACCATCCTCCCGAGAATCCGACTATCATCAGAAACACGTAGATCCATATCGAGTCGAGTGGCAAAATAGACAAGCCTGCTAAAGCGATTGCCATCCCCATTGCCCCCATAGGTATCAGGCCCGTTTGGATCGCCTTTCTGCAGATACGAGAAGCTGAGAAGGCCCCGGCGATCACGCCCACACCAATACTTGCAGACATCAAAGCGGTCACCCAGATTGCTTCGGCCTCACCTGGGTGAAGAACTCTTCCGCACTGAGCTAAAATCAAGACCAGCACACCACCAATAAAGAAGAAGGTAGAATCTCCTAAAGCCGCCCTAAAAAGAACAGGCTCTTTCCAAAGATTCTCCAATTGGCGAAAATGTCCGAACAGAAGACCCAGTCGAAATCTCTCATGACTCACCGGAGCTTTTTCCGGAACGCCAAAGAATAGAATCCAAGAAAACAGGCATGCCCCGCTCAAAATTGCCACCGTCCAGGTCGCCGCTTGCCAAGCGTTACCGGTATGCGACATAAGCTCTTTGAGAAAGTAACCTCCTAGGAGACTTCCCATTAAGATAGCTCCAACAACCAGCATCTCTAAAATCCCCATAATTTCACCAATACGACGATTCCCAACCAGCTCGCTGGCCAGTCCCCGCTTTGCGGGAGACATCAGACAAGACTGCAGTCCAAGAAAAAAGAATGCTGCCAACACCCCCTCAAAGCGCTGAAAAATGAGCATGGCCAAAATCCCCAACATCACAGCGACTTGAAGCCCAAGACTAAGTAAAACAACCCTCTTTTTTGCCAATCGATCATTTAGCCAGCCTACTGTCGGAGCAAAAATCACGTAGGGCGCTACCAGAAGTACAGCAATAAAGCTGACGGCTCGTTCGGCCTCTGCAGCCGAAAGGACTAGCGGTGCTAATCCCATTAAGGCAAGCTTCGCCGCGTTATCATTAAATGCTACTTGAGTCTGCGCCACAAGCAGCCGAATCACACCGGGCATCGAATAGATTGATTGCATAAGCACACCTTGCTCGAATTATTTATATTAACAAAATTGATAATTTATATATATCTATTGACCCATTCGATACGTATGAATGTC
>JBCCKK010000019.1:0-21242 GCA_039027395.1 Verrucomicrobiota bacterium
GAGAAAAAGTAGAGAAATTTTATTATAAACAAGGGATTGAGGAATTTGTTAAGGAGATGAGCCGGGTGAAATCATTGGTTCATCCTAAGCCTATTGCTTTACATGGACAACGCGATGAAGTGATTCTCGACTGTGTGGTTCAGTATCACGAAGGTTACGACGAGCAGCTGCTCCCATTTGCGAATACGATTCCGAACCCGGATGGAGGGACGCACGTTTCAGGATTCCGAAGTGCGTTGACTCGGGCGATCAACCAATACGCTTCATCAAATAAGCTTCTCAAAGATAAAGATCCCAAGTTGTCTGGGGATGATGTTCGTGAAGGTATGATTTGTGTAATCAGTGTTAAATTACCTAATCCTCGATTTAACGCTCAGACCAAGGTGAAGTTGGTTAATAATGAGATCGAAGGGATTGTAAGTTCGATTGTTTACGAAGGTCTTTCAACCTTCTTTGAAGAAAACCCTGCCGTCGCCAAAAAAGTTATCAACAAAGCATTGCAGGCAGCAAAAGCCCGTGAGGCCGCCAGAAAAGCTAGGGAGACGGTTCGCAAAGGAGCCCTTGCAGGAGGTTCACTTCCTGGAAAGCTGGCAGATTGCTCTGAGAAGGATCCGTCAATTTGTGAGCTCTATATTGTTGAGGGTGACTCTGCGGGTGGTTCTGCGAAGCAAGGAAGAGATCGCCGCACCCAAGCGATTCTTCCGATTCGAGGTAAGTTGATCAATGTTGAGAAAGCCAGCATCGACAAGGTCTTAAACAATAATGAAATCCGGACGATGATTACTGCCGTCGGAACTGGGATTGGAACAGGGGATGGAGATGATGGATTCAATATCGAGAAACTCCGTTATCATAAAATCATTTTGATGACAGATGCGGATGTTGATGGATCTCATATTCGAACGTTGTTGCTCACATTTTTCTATCGAAAGATGCGGTCATTGGTTGAAGCGGGACACATTTACGTGGCGCAACCACCACTCTATCAAGTGAAACGGAAGAAACGTGAGGAGTATGTTGAAGATCACGAGACGCTGAACAAGATGCTCATTGAGTTAGGGGCAGACGAAAACACCTTGGTTCGCTTATCTGACAACAAAAAATATACGCAAAAGCAATTGCTTGATATTCTTCACAGCCTCCAAGATCTTGATCTATTGTCCCAGGCAATCACCCGCCGAGGAGCGAGTTTTGAGGATTACCTTGAAAAGCGGAGTAAAAAAGGAACATTACCGCGTTATCTTTTCTGGATTCGTGAAGGCAATGATGATCGCTATGAATATGTTTTAGACGATAAGGCTCGCGCCAAATTTGTTCAGACATTTGGTGGTGAACTCGATGTTGAAGAAGGTGCCGCAGTTCAGGTCGACGATCACACAACAATGCGGATGTTTGAGATCTACGAGTCAGAGGCGATCGAGAAGTCACTCAATACGCTTTCCAAGAAGGGGCTTGAATTGGAGCACTACTCTGCTCAAGACGAACCTTTATTTGAGCTCGTTGAGGGTGAAAAAGACACAGCGACTCGAACTCCTATCTTTTCAATCATGCAGATTCTAGACGCTGTCAAAGAAAATGGCCGTAAAGGAATTCAATTAAAGCGCTTCAAAGGTCTCGGGGAAATGAATGCGAAGGAGCTTTACTCCACAACGATGGATCCTGAGAAACGCCAACTCCTTCAGGTCAATCTAACGGATGCAGCTTCCGCGGATGAAACTTTCTCTGTTCTCATGGGTGACGTCGTTGAACCAAGGCGCCAGTTTATTGAAGCCAACGCGTTGAATGTTAGAAACCTAGACGTCTAATCCTAGAAATTTATTTTAACCACTTAACTACTTAGTTGCCTTACCACTATGTCTAAAGAACGAATTCTACCTATTAATGTTTCCGATGAAATGAAACGGTCCTTCCTGGATTATTCCATGTCCGTTATCGTTTCTCGTGCGCTTCCAGATGCTCGCGATGGTCTAAAACCTTCTCAGCGGCGCATCTTGGTCGCAATGAATGACCTGAGTCTATATCCCGGTCGCCAACACCGGAAATGCGCAAAGATCTGCGGAGATACCTCAGGAAACTATCACCCACATGGTGAGGCCGTGATTTACCCGACTTTGGTGAATATGGCCCAGTCTTGGGGAATGCGAAATACTCTGATCGATGGGCAAGGGAACTTTGGCTCGATCGATGGCGACCCCCCCGCCGCAATGCGTTATACAGAAGCTCGGATGACGCACTTAGGGGCTTCGTTAATGAACGACATGGAGAAGGAGACGGTTGATTTCGTTCCCAACTATGACGAAACCCGCCAAGAGCCGACTGTATTTCCAGCTTCATTTCCTAACCTTCTCGTGAATGGAGGAACGGGTATCGCAGTGGGGATGGCGACAAATATTCCTCCTCACAATCTTGGAGAAACGATTGATGCGATTTGTTTGCAGATAGACAACCCTGATATTTCGATCAAAGACATCATGAAGGTGATGCCAGGGCCTGATTTTCCAACCGGAGGACTGATTTGTGGTGTGAAACCCATCGAGCAGTATTTCAATACGGGTCGAGGATCCGTAAAGATCCGAGGCAAAGTTGGTGTAGAGGAAGGGCGCCAAGGTAAAGATCACATCGTCGTTTCCGAAGTGCCTTACAACGTAAATCCCGAAGAATTGATCAAGCGGATTGCTGAGCTAGTGAACGACAAGAAGCTTGAAGGTATCACGGATGTTCGAAATGAGTCCGATGAAAATATCCGCATCGTGATTGAGCTGAAGCGGGATGCCATTCCTAAGGTATTGATCGCAAATCTCTACAAGCAGACTGCTCTGGAATCATCTTTTAGTGCAAATATGTTGGCACTCGATAGGCAGCGTCCTCGGTTGCTCTCGGTCAAAGATGCTTTGGCCTGTTATATTGAGCACAGAAGAGAAGTGGTGGTTCGCCGAACTCGCTTTGAACTGAAAAAGGCAGAAGCAAGAGCTCATGTTTTGGAGGGGTATCGAATTGCTCTCGATAATCTCGATGACTTTGTAAAAATTATCCGTTCTGCCAAGAGCCGAGATGACGCCCGCGAGAAGTTGATGAAGAAATATAAGCTTTCGCTGATCCAAGCGAATGCAATTCTTGATATGCGGTTGTATCAACTGACAGGTCTCGAGCGCGAAAAAATCGAAAAAGAGTATTTAGAGATCATTAAACTGATCGAAGAACTGCGAGCGATTCTTGCTAGTGATAAGCGAGTCCTGAGTATCATTAAAGACGAACTTTCGGAAATAAAAGAGAAGTATGCTGATCCACGCCGTAGTCAAATTGTTCCTGACGAAGGTGAAATTAGTATCGAAGATCTGATTGCTAACGAAGGCTGTATTATCACGCTTAGTCACTCGGGTTATATTAAGCGGACGGTTCTTAGTGCCTATAAGGCTCAACGACGTGGAGGGAAAGGGGTTCGAGGAATGACGACTAAAAAGTCGACTTCGACCTCCGAAGAAAATACCGATTTTGTCGAACACCTATTTACCGCATCTACCCATGACTATTTGATGTTCTTTACTAATACCGGGAGAGTTTACGTTGAAAAGGTCTATGAAATTCCCGAAATGGGCCGGGCGGCAAAAGGGAAATCGATTGCCAATGTTCTTCAGTTGCAGCCGAAAGAAAAAATTGCGGCCATGCTTTGCGTTGAAAAATTTAGCGAGGAACAGAACTTAGTGATGGTTACAGCTGATGGGACCGTCAAGAAAACGATGCTTTCGGAATATCGTAATTTCCGCAAGGGGGGGATTATTGCAATCAACATCGATGATGGTAATGAGCTAATTAAAGTTCTTTTGACCAACGGCGATGACGACGTGGTGCTGGTCACCAAAAATGGATTTAGCATTCGATTCCAGGAAGACCAATTGAGAGCCATGGGAAGAGCAACTCGTGGTGTTTGTGGAATCAAGCCTCGTGAGGATGATAATGTTGTAGGTGCTGCCGTTGTTTCATCTCAGGCGACTTTGCTCGTTGCTGGAGATCAAGGGATTGGGAAGCGTACCAGCTTTGAAGAATACCGAGTTCAATCTCGAGGTGGTAAGGGAATCATTACCATGAAAACGACCGATAAGACGGGTAAAGTGATGGCAGCCCTCTCGGTTACAGATCAAGACGAGATCATGTTGATCACTGAGAAGGGGCAAATGGTTCGGATGGCGATTGATGGAATTCGCCAGGCAGGTCGAAATACCCAGGGCGTAAAACTTGTTGGACTCCGTGAAGGGGATTTGCTCCAAGCAATTGCACAAGTTATCGAGATCGAAGAGGAAGAATAGTTAGCGATTGTTTGCGATAGCTTCTTCCGGTTTCAAGATTCCATTGCCCTGCACGAGCTAATTCCGGGATTTCCGCAAAGCGGTCGATTCCCGAGGGCCTGAAATGCAGTCTTGGGAAAGGTCACTTGGTATTCATAACCACAACACCATTCCAATCAGGGCTCGGTGGCGTCTTTCGAAAATCTTGGCAGCGATTGATGTAAAGCTTTGCTAGCTGATTTCGATCAAAAACTTCATCAGCTTTTTCGAAGAGTGCTTGTGCATGCTCGAACTCCTGGGATAGAAATGCGTCAATTCCCGCGTGATAATCCTCAAGTCCAGCTAGTTCATCATTTGATAAGGATTGGGAGTTATTTGAAAGAACCGTATAGGTCTGAACAGGTTCTTTCTTCCCTTTAACTTGAATCAGATCCACCTTTTGTAGGGTAAAATGGTCTTTAACCAAATTCGCAACGTTCTGTCCAATAACGACTGGGAGGCCATATTGTTTCGTAGTGCCTTCCAAGCGTGATGCCAGGTTAACGGCGTCCCCGATGACTGTAAATTCCTTCCGTTTGGGAGATCCCATGTTTCCCACAATAACTTCTCCATGATTTACGCCGATTCCAATAGCGAGTTCCAGTTTCTCCTCGTCTCTCCAGGTCCTATTCAATTTCGCAAGTGCGTCTAGCATATCGAGGGCAGAGTTAACCGCATCAATTGCGTCTTCCTTGGGGCCTCGGCTTGCTGCATTACCCCAAACTGCCATCACGGCATCCCCAATAAATTTATCGAGTGTTCCGTTGTTTTTAAAAACCGATTCTACCATTTCGGTTAAATACTCATTAAGTTGCACGACCAACTTATGAGAATCCGCGATTTCCGTCATCGTCGTAAAGCCTCGAATATCTGAAAACAGAATGGTGCAGGGACGCCGGCTTCCTCCCATGGCGTTTTCGAAGTCTTGAGAGTTATCTAGGATTTCCTTAACGACGTTTTGAGAAACATATTTTTCCAAGGTAGCTCGAGTTCTAGCACGTTCTAGGCTTTCGCGAACAAAGCTGCGGATCATACAGCCAGCTCCCGAGGTCCCAAGACAAAGAAGAGGTGTGGCCATCAAGAGCATAAGATCCTTGTGATCATAGAGGAACCAATTGAAACCGAAGAAAATGAAAGCCGAAACAAAGATGAATGCAACCCGAATCCAGGCAAGTTGGAATAAGAGAACAATTAAAAGTGCATTCACTCCGGCCATAAAGATCATGAAGAGGTCGATTGCGTAAGAAGAATCTTGAATGAACTCATCGGTTAGCAAGGCATTTAGAGCATTAAGGTGAACTTCCGGGCCAAACATTTGGTTCTGTTCGAAAGGGGTAACGTGTAAGTCCTGGGACCAATTGCCTGCTGGACCGATCATAATGATCTTATCTTTGAAAAACCTACCGCTGTTGTAGTTTTGGTCCCACATGACGGGAGTAAAAATTTCGTAGATCGGATAGAATTTGAAGACAGATTGCGGTGGTCCAACATATCGAAAGCGATGGCCTGAGAAGGACCCCACATACTCAGAATCGAGTCTGAGTTTGCGGGCTGCAAGCCCTGTAAGTGTCGGGAATGAATCGTTGATGATCGGCATTTCTATATTGAAATAGGCCTTCCGAATGGTCCGGTCAGAGTCTAACCAAAAGTTGACGATGCCAGCTTGCGACTTTTCGAGAGTTTCACTCCCAATGATTGATTCGTGTGGCCAAAACACCGAATAGCCAAGCCCCGTTCCTCCATCATTCCAAAGCTCTCGTTTTTCAAAGTTTGCTCCCAAGATAATTTTGTCCGGATAGGTGCGGATGACCCGCCTAAGCTCTTCATCACCAACGCCCAAGTTTGGGAAGAGCAAATCGATCATCACAAGAGCTGCACCGCTCTGAATGAGCTGTTCTGCAGCCAGTGCCCAGATTTCCCGAGACCACGGAAACTGCTTTTCACTGATGATTCTGAGTGCCTTTGATTCTTCTAGTTCCTCCGGCCAAAAGGTATCTAGGTAAGATTGCTTATCAATGCCGATAAAAACAATTCGTTCGTCGACTTCGGCCTTTCTTCCGTATCGGATTCGAAGATCCTCGCAATAGAATTCAGCTTTTAGCAGCGGAGAATAGAAGTCTTCGCTTCTTGTGGTTTGGCTGAAGTAATAAAGAAGCAGCCAAAATGCTGTTATCGAGGCACAGATCATCGCGTAGATCGAATGCTCTCGAGTCCATTTCATATGGGCTTAGCCTATAGGTAGAAAATAAAAATCAAAGCCTTGGCTTTCCACAAAGATGATTGGATTAACCACCGTAATTAAGGTTTGGTGGCAATCCCATTTAGCTGCTTGAGGAGCTGTCGCAAAACGGACAGAAGAGTTCTCTTGTCCTTGTCTCAATCTCTTTCTGTTCGGTTCCTTGAGGAGTAGTTCCAGATTCAACCCCTTAGCCAGGCCAGGGTTTAATCGACGGAAAGAAGAAACGGCTCGTTAGGAAACAGTTCCTAATGGAGTCTTGACTGTGTACTCCGAGATGAACCGAATGCTAGCTAGTAAACGCGAAAGATCTTTTTAATTCTTTCTAAGTGAGCAATGAAAAGTAGCGATAAAAGGTCTTACAAGAATCGAATATTTTTTTAGTGCCAGCGAACGAAGATGCCAAAAAAAAGCCGATCCTGTGCGGGATCGGCTTTAATGAATTCTAAATCGTTTAGGATTAGCTCAAAGACTTGAGGGTTTCTTTGATTTTATCAAAGTTTGGCAGGTCTTTAGGGGTTGGGGTCTGTTCGCTATACTTTACAGTGCCTGCTTTGTCTACGACGAATGCAGCTCGTGCACTCACTGCACCGAGACCGATGAGATCAGGGAGCAGCACATCATAGCTTTTAGCCGTTTCTTTATTAAGATCACTTAAAATAGGAACATTAATATTTTCTTTTTCGGCCCAAGCTTCTTGAGCAAATGGACTGTCAACA
Source organism: Verrucomicrobiota bacterium (assembly GCA_039027395.1). GTDB lineage: Bacteria > Verrucomicrobiota > Verrucomicrobiia > Methylacidiphilales > JBCBYL01 > JBCCKK01. The sequence continues at coordinate 7,278 of JBCCKK010000019.1, forward strand.
CTGATTGCAAATACTTCAGCATCTAAATCTTGGTAGGCACTAATACCTGAACTGACATCGCACATTTCTTCGGTGCAGACCCCAGTAAATGCTAGAGGAAAGAAAAGGAGAACGGTGTTCTTCTTTCCGAAGTTATCACTCAGTTTAACATCGACTACGCCATCCGCAGTTTTGCGCTTCAATGTGAAGTCAGGCGCTTTGGATTCGGTTGCTATTGCCATTGAATTACCTTCTATGTTGAATTGATTGAACTTACGCCTCTTGAGTGGCGGGTTCGTTTGTTGTTTCCATATCACGCAACGCCGCTTTACGAGAGAGCTTCACTCGGCCTTTGTCATCGATACCGATACATTTGACCCAACATTCTTCTCCGCGTTTAACGACGTCTTCCACCTTATTGACTCGGGTTTCTGAAAGTTCTGAAATATGGACAAGTCCTTCCTGTCCAGGGAACACCTCAACAAAGGCACCAAAGTCTTTTGTCGAAACCACTTTGCCACGATAGGTTTTACCGACCTCAACTTCCCCGGTGATTTGCTCGATCAACTCAACAGCACGGTCCATACCGTCTCCATTGTTGCAGTAGATTTTGACGGTGCCGTCATCATCGATATCGATTTCGGCGCCTGTTTCAGTGCGAATTCCTTTAACAACTTTGCCACCAGGGCCGATCAGAGCTCCAATTTTATCCGGATTGATCGTGATAGTCGTGATGCGAGGAGCATAAGGCGAAAGCTCAGACTTGGGCTGTGAAAGCGTCTGGGTCATGAACTCAATAATGGCTTTGCGAGTCTTAGTTGCTCTAGCAACGGCTTCTTTCAGGATACCAAGAGGAACGCCTGGTAGCTTGAGATCGAGCTGAAAGCCTGTAACACCATCGGCGGTTCCACATAGTTTAAAGTCCATGTCACCAAAGTGATCTTCACTTCCAAGAATGTCATCAAGAAGAGAGTATTTCGTGATTGCTCCGCTTTCATCTTGTTCAGAAACAAGTCCAACGGAGATTCCGGCGACTTGGCCCTTGATAGGAACGCCTGCATCCATAAGTGCCAAGCAGCCCCCACAAACACTGGCCATCGAGGTGGATCCGTTTGAACTCATGATTTCGGAGCTTATACGAATTGCGTATGGAAAATCGGCCTCATCGGGGATGATCGGAAGCAAAGAACGCTCAGCAAGAGCTCCATGACCAATTTCACGGCGATTTAATCCACCAACACGTCCTGTTTCTCCAACACTGAAAGGAGGGAAGTTATAGTGGAGGATGAAACGTTTACTATCCGCACCGCCCGTATAAGCATCCAAAACTTGAGCTTCGTCGGCAGGAGCTAAAGCAGTCACGCATACAGCTTGGGTCTCTCCGCGGCTGAAAAGAGCCGAACCGTGGGTGCGAGGAAGCAATCCGTATTCGGCATGGAGTTTGCGGATTTCTTCAGGTCCTCGTCCATCGCAACGCTTTCCAGTATTCAGGAGGGTGTTTCGAACGGTTTTCTTTTGCAGGAAATCAAATGCTTGGCTGATTTCAAAAGAGGAGGCTTCTGGGAAGCTTTCTAGAATTTTAGCTTCAACTTCGTCGCGGAGTGCGCCGACAGCTTTTCCACGTGCCACTTTGCTTGGGGTATAAAGAGCATCTTCAATTCGATCACTAGCCACTTCATAAGCGATGTTGAGTAGCTCGTCTTTAACCAACATGAGGTCGAATTCTCTAGTGGGTTTGCCTGCTTTTTCGGCCAGCTCCTTCTGAGCGGCAGCGATTAGAGCTACTTGCTCTTGAGCAAAGGTAAGGGCCTGGTTGAATTCATCTTCAGGAAGAATATCGGCAGCTCCCTCAATCATGATGGGCTCGGTTTCGGTTCCCGCATAAACCAGGTCGAGATCGCTTTGTTCCATCTGGCTGTGAGTCGGATTGACGACGAATTGGCCATCAATTCGGCCAACACGAACTGCACCAATAGGCCCCTTGAACGGGATGTCAGACACCATTAGTGCTGCCGATGCGCCATTGATACTTAAGATATCGGGATCGTTTTCACCATCTGCAGACAGGAGCGTGGAAATGACTTGGGTGTCGTAATAGTAGCCTTTAGGGAAAAGAGGACGCAAAGGCCGGTCGGTCATTCGGCAAGTAAGAATCTCTTTTTCAGAAGGACGGCCTTCCCGTTTGAAGTATCCGCCTGGGATTGCGCCTACAGCGGATGCTCGCTCCCGGTATTCAACGGTGAGCGGAAAGAAGTCTTGTCCTTCTTTGACTTTGCTTGCGGAAACCGCGGTTACGAGAATGACGGTTTCGCCACACCGAACGGTGACGGCTCCATCCGCAAGTGCGGCTAATTTTCCTGTTTCAATGATTATTTCGTTTGAGCCGGCTTTAGCGACTACAGATATGGGCTCCATAGAGGTTGTTCCTTCTTGGTTTATTCTAAGTTCCTGGTTTATAGAACTCAGCAATTCGATCAGTGCTGGATAAGGATCAGAAGACCAGAGGACAAATCAAGCGTATCTCGTATATAATAAGATTGATTTGTTCTCTGCGGCTTCAATCCGCTAATTTCTAGCTAGCGAAATGTCTGAGTTTTAAAGCTATTTACGTATCTTGAGTCGCTTAATCAAGTCTTTGTATCGTTGACTATATTTGCGGTTCAAATAATAGAGAAGTTTGCGGCGGCGACTAACCATGCGGATCAGAACACGACGAGAGCTGTGATCTTTCTTAAATTCTTTGAGGTGCTCAGTAAGGTGGTTAATACGGTGCGTTAAAATCGCGACTTGCACGTCCGCAGATCCAGTGTCACCATCGTGAACTTTGTTGTCACCAATAATCGCTGCTTTATCAATCGTTGCCATAAAGGGCCAAGAATCTGTAGATTTCCCTTGGAATCGTCAAGGAAAATCATTTCCGTCTTTTTGAATCAGATTTTCTGCGAAAGACAGTTGAGAAGTTACTTGATCCTGCTATCTAACGAGACGTTTAATCATGGAAAAAATTCATTCATTCGCAGCAAATCAGCTTAAAAAAGTAGCTATCTTAGTGGTTGCACATCCTTGGAAAGTGGTGCTTGCAGCGATCGCAATGGTTTTGGTCTTCGGCTGGCTTGCTGCAACACGACTTGGAGTATTGAACAATGTCAACGACTTGGTTCGGGCTGATGCTAAAATTCACAAAAACTACCTGGATTATAAAAAAGAGTTTGGTGTCCGGGAAGAAATTGTAGTTGTTGTAAAGTCTCCTGACTTCGAAAGAAACAAGGAAGTTGCTAATTTCCTGGCCGAGCAGTTCGAGAAACGACCTGAAGATTTCGAGCGTATTTACTATCGCCATGATTTTTCTGCAATGGAGGGGCGAATGCTCAATTACGCGCCCGTTGATGAACTTGAAGGAATTGTTCTTAAATTGGGGGCTTACAAAGACGTCTTCAAAGGGGGGAGCGAGGCGATGGACTTCAACAGCATGTTGGATGAGGCCATCGGTCGATTTGATGAAAGTTCTTTGAGGAGCAAGCAGGGATGGCAGGAGTTTAAGCCCTTCATCGATGAATTTATTGGGAATCTCGAGGGATTGGCATCTCAGTTAAGCCGCTCGGCTGATCAACCGGATCAAAATGCGAAATCAGTTGGGCAAGATCGTCTGGCGGAAATGCAGAAAGAGTTGGCTGAGAATGAATACCTCAGTGTGAACGGCGGAGAAATCCTAGTAATGCTTCTGACACCAACGGAGGGAGACAATGAGTCGTTCGCTCCTTTCAAAGCTATTATTAATGGGGTGCGTGCGGATGTGATTGAAGCGCGGGCTGCTTTTCCCGGAGTTGACGTAGGAGTCACAGGAGAGCCAGTGCTTTTAGACGACGAACTAACGCAAAGCACGGAGGATTCCATCAAAGCCGCGATTATCACGTTCATTCTTATATCAATTCTGTTTTTTGTCGCCTATCGAGAATTGCTCCGTCCGGCTTTGGCAATCACTGCGTTGGTATTTTCGATTGGATGGACGATGGGGTTAACTACGTTGACGGTGGGACACCTTAATATCATTTCGCAGGCGTGTGTTATTATGCTTCTCGGGCTCGGTATCGATTTTGGAATTCAGATTTTAGGACGATATGAAGAGGAAATCGCTTCAGGAAAATCAGTAGGAGATGCTGTAGCGAATACGTTGAGTCATACCGGAGTTGCTATTTTAACCGGAGGGAGCACAACTGCTATCGCCTTCTTTACGATGTGTTTCAATGATTTCATTGGCTTAGCAGAGCTGGGAATCATCTCTGGTTCGGGGATTTTGATGTCGGTGTTGGCGAACTTAGTTTTCCTACCGGCTATGCTTGTGATTTGCGATCAGAAGCGAAAACCATCCGAGGGTAGAAAAAAAGCCTCGGAAGGAGGGTCTGAATTCCGGAAGAAACTTGATCGGCAACTATTCTCTCGTCCAACACTCGTCATTGGCACGGTGTTGATTGCTACGGTGGTTGCTGCTCTCCAAATTCCAAAAGTAAAATTCGATTATAATCTGTTGAATCTCCAGAACCCAAAAATGGAGTCGGTCCAATATGAGTTAGATTTGGTTGAGTCGTCTAATGGGACGATTTTTGGAGTTATTGTGACGGATTCGCTGGAGGAAGCTCGAGCAATGAAGAATCAGCTGGTTTCCAAGGAAACGGTTGCTAAAGTAAGAACATTACAGGATTTGCTTCCAGAAGATTGGGATGCAAAGAAACCGATTCTAGCCAAGATCCGAAAACAACTCGATCAACTGGAATTCAATATTGATTTTGGTAAAGGAATCGATGTTGACCGCGCTCGAAGCCAGCTTAAGGAGTTATTGAACGCCTCTAATGAGGGCAAGGAGCAGGCAAGCAAACACCGTTTCAAAGCGAAGCTTGTTGGTAAGGGGGGTGAGGTCGAAGAGGCCATCGCGATTTTTGGAAAATTGATTCCTCCTCTGGAAAAATCGATCGAAGCATTGGAGGGGTTGGATAATCAAGAAGCAGGGAAACGCTTGAATCGCTACCAAGTTGAGGTTCTGGGGAAAATGCAGAAGGAGTTAACATGGTTGAAGGCCCAGGAGTTTGATAAGCCAGTCGAACTTTCTGATCTTCCTGAGCCGCTGATGACTCGCTATCTTTCCAAAAACGGGAAAATTCTCTTGGAGATCTACCCGAAGGAAAACGTTTGGCAGGAAGCGGCTAACAAGGCATTTGTTGCGGATTTAAAGTCGGTAGCTGAAAAAGCAACGGGAACTCCGGTTCAGAATCTAGCCTACATCAGTCTCTTGCGAGATAGCTATGTTGAGGCTGCCGGTTGGGCATTTTTGGCGATTGTTATTTTAATTTTTATTCACTTCAAAAGTGTCATCAAAGTGATTCTTACTTTGATTCCTCTGGTTCTCGGAGTTATTTGGACGATTGCAACAATGGTCTGGTCGGGGATCGAGTTTAATCCTGCCAACATTATTACGTTACCCTTGGTGATTGGGATTGGAGTAGCGTTTGGGGTTTATGTGGTCGATCGCCATCGTGAAGAAGGTCAAGTAAACCTTTTCGCTTCGAGCACAGGGAAAGCAATTCTTCTTTCGGCGATGACGACAATCATCGGCTTCAGTTCCATGATGACCGGTGATTACGTAGGATTGCAAAGCCTTGGGTTGGTCATGACGTTGGGAATCTTCTTCTGTTTTATTAGTAGTGGTTTGATTCTTCCTCAATTCTTAGCTTGGTCGGGTCAGAGCGGCCGGTCGAAACCGAATAAAAAACTTCAGTCTCTTCCAGAAACAGCGAAAGAAGCTTCCTAATGGTTATAGTAGAATCGGTGGATGCTTTATCATTTGCATGCCAGTGCCATTCGGCATAAAGTAATTTTATGAGCGATTTCAATCATATAACAGATCCTGACGTTATTCTTATCGGAAGTGGAATCATGTCAGCTAACTTGGGAAGTTTACTCAAGCAGCTCGATCCCGAGATGAAAATACAGCTCTACGAAGTAACAAAAGAGCTTGCCCAAGAAAGCTCCAATGGTTGGAACAATGCAGGAACTGGCCATGCAGGTCTGTGTGAATTGAGTTACACGCCCAACCGTGGAGACGATGGCGAGGTCGATGTTGCCAAAGCGATAGAGATTTTTGAGCAATTTGAACATTCGAAGCAATTCTGGGGATATACGGTTCGTTCGGGCATGATTGACCAAGCCACAGATTTTATAAATCCCGTTCCTCATCTTAGTTTCGTTTATGGGCAAGAGCAGGTAGATTTTCTCCGATCCCGCCATAAGCAAATGTCGGCACACCACTTTTTTGACGACATGGAATTCACGGATGATCGAAATGTGATCGAAGATTGGGCTCCGCTATTGCTTGAAGGAAGAGACGGCACCCCGATTGCCGCCACAAAAGTGAACCGGGGCACAGATATCAACTTTGGATCCCTCGCCCGATAGCTTATCGAATGGATAGGAGCTCTAGAGGGGTGTGGCGTGGCAACGTCGCATCGCGTTATCGATCTCAACCGAATTGAACAGGGATGGAAGGTAACTATCAAAAATCTTAAGAGCGGTCGGGTGTTTACCAACACAGCCAAGTTTGTTTTTATCGGTGCAGGTGGAGGAAGCCTACCACTGCTTCAGAAATCTGGGATCGATGAAAGCAAGGGCTTTGGAGGCTTCCCGATTGGTGGGCAATGGCTTGTCTGCGATACCCCGGAGTTGGTTGAAAAGCATCAGGCAAAGGTGTACGGAATGTCGCCAGGGGCAGCCCCGACAATGGCCGTTCCCCATCTGGATACACGAATTATCGATGGGAAAAAATCGATCCTATTCGGTCCGTTTGCCGCATGGACCACAAAGTTCCTTCATCGAGGCGGTAGCTTTACCGATTTACCGTTTTCGGTCCGACCCGACAACATTGCATCGCTGATTAAAGTCGGGTTATACAATATCCCTCTGGTCCAATACCTCATTCAGCAGGGAACCCAAAGCATGAACAATCGCATGAAAGAGCTTCGGGTTTTCTACCCAGACGCAAGACTTGAGGATTGGAAGCTTATTGATGCAGGTATCCGAGTGCAGGCGATCAAAAAAGAGGATGGTGATGCAGGAATCGTCCATTTTGGAACCGAAGTCGTGAACGACAAAGAAGGCTCCATATCGGCTTTACTGGGAGCATCCCCGGGAGCCTCTGTTTCAGTAAATATCGTGCTAGAAATCATTCTCAATTGTTTTGGCCACCTCCTCAAAACGGAGGCAGGGCAACGAAGGATGAAGAAGATGATACCTTCGTATGATGAGAAACTGATTGAAGAGTCTATGGCGGTTCGCCAAAAAACGCTGAGCCAGGAAGCCGAAAAGTCTCTAGGATTGACGTCTAATTTTACACGTGAGTGCTAATACGCCTAAACCCAGTCCGAGTAAAATATAAGTTGATGGCTCGGGGATCGCGATGGCAGCACTGATTAGGCCTTCATAGGTCGAAACTCTTCCGAAAAAATTTCGATCGGGTTGGTTGCCGGAGGCTCCAGGATCATTGTCATAAAGCGATTGCCCGTTGGTATCAACACCGATCCCGATTCCACTGAGATACCATGTCCCAGAGAACTCATAAAACATGGCACTACCTGAATCATTTAAAGCAAGCGCTGCCTCAGTATCGGTTCCGTTATTATTAAATTCAGTCTGTAAGAATGTAGTATTCCCATCTGTGATCGTTCCAGCGAGGGTTCTGTTCGTTCCCCAACGTTGATCCTCTGTTCCCGATCCCCAGTTCCAACCTTGCCCTGCTACTTCGGTTCCGCGCCCTTGACCGTAACCAATAAGAGTTACATCGCGATTGCGATCTAAGACCGTATTGGTGTTTAAGTTAATATTAGTTAAGCCGGAAACCGTGAGTTCTGGATCAGCTGTCAGACGAACGATTTTAAGGTCGGCGGTTCCAATTTGCATCGAACCATTGGTGTAGCCTCCTGTATTAAATGCCGTGTCAATGGTAAAGGTTTGACCATCGATTACGATATTAGTTACCGGAACATGATTAGCAGTGATGATGAATTGGTTGCCTAAATAAACCCCAGAACCAGTTGGACTTGATGAACCATTTGTGATTTGAGCAACATTGGTCCAAGGAACTCCTGTGCCTGGATCAGAAGTAATCGTTATATCATTATTATTGTGGTTAAGGAGGATAAGTGCGTCACTAGCAGGCGCAAAAGCTAGTGCTCCTAGAACCCAAAATCCCAGGAAGTGTTTCTTCATATTCTAATATTAGGCTATATCATTATCTTAAAAAGACAATATTGTCTTTGTTAATTTCAAATCGTAATTTATGCAAGTTGTTGATTATCTGATTGTTGGCGCTGGTTTCTCCGGAGTAGTCTTAGCTGAAAGATTGGCAAGTCAATCTGGTAAACGGTGCCTCATCGTGGATCGGCGTTCTCATATTGCCGGTAATGCTTACGATCCGATTGATTCGGCAGGGGTGCGTGTTCATGCTTATGGGCCTCATTATTTTCGGACGAACTCGGATCGGGTTATCGATTATTTGAGCCAATTTACTAATTGGCATCCAGTGGATTACAAAATTTTGTCTTGGGTCGAAGGGAAATTTTGGCCGTTTCCCATCAACTTAAACACGTACGAAAAATTGGTGGGCCATTCTGCAACTTCCGATGAAATGCAAGCTGCTTTAGATAAGTGGAAGGAGCCGGTTGAGAATCCGATTAATTCCGAAGAGGTCATTGTTTCTCAGGTTGGGTGGCAACTGTATGAAATGTTTTTTAAAGGGTACACTCAAAAGCAGTGGAAGAGAGATCCAAGAGATCTAGATACAAGCGTATGTGGGCGTATCCCAGTTCGAACCAATCGAGACGATCGATATCTCAGAGAGTCGTTTCAAGCGCTTCCTCGCGATGGATATACAGCGCTGTTTCAAAAAATGCTCGATCACCCATTGATTGAAGTGCGGCTCAATACGGAATACCGGGAAATTCAAAAGAGCATTTCATACACGCATCTTATTTTTACAGGACCCGTCGATGAGTATTTCGATTATTGCTATGGACGATTACCGTATCGATCGCTTCGATTTGAACCTGAAAGCTTCAGTCCAGACCAGTTAAAAGCTAGAGAGGGGATCTCGGGGAAAAAGGGTTTTTGGCAACCTGCGATGCAAGTGAACTATCCAAACGATCATGATTTTACCAGAATTGTGGAAGTAAAACACGCCACTGGGCAGAAGTGTGAAAACACAACGATCGTAAGAGAATATCCTCAGGACGATGGCCCTAAAAACGAGCCCTACTATCCAATCCCTGCATCGGATGCCAAATCTTTATATAGACAATATAGAGAGCGGGCTGGAGCGGAAAAAGGGGTCAGTTTCGTCGGGCGACTAGCAGCGTATCGCTACTACAATATGGATCAGGTTGTCGGCATGGCCCTCAACGAATTCGATAAGCTCAAGTCTCGAGGTTCTTAGTTGTTTGTTGAGAATTGCCGGTCTAATACATAACTATGTCGATAGCTCTCGTTACTGGGTCTGCCGGTTTAATCGGTTCGGAAACTGTAAAACGGTTTCATTCAGAAGGCTTAGAAGTCGTTGGAATCGATAATGATTTACGCGCCTATTTTTTTGGCAAAGAAGCCTCTACATTTTCGAATCTGGAGAAAATCCAGAAAGAAGTCTCTGCCTATCGGCACCACTCGGTAGATATTCGCGACGCTAAATCCGTCGAGACTGTTTTCAAAAAATACACCAACGACATTGCTGTAACAGTCCACACGGCTGCCCAACCATCACACGATTGGGCTGCAAAAGAACCTCATACCGATTTTGGAGTCAATGCAACGGGAACACTCAATCTTCTCGAAGCAGCTCGCCAATTTTGTCCAGAGGCTCCATTCATTTTTACCAGCACGAATAAAGTCTATGGAGATACGCCAAATCATTTACCGCTGATAGAGCAAGATAAGCGTTGGGAACTGAAAGAATCTCACAGCTATTTTGAATATGGCATTGATGAAACGATGTCGATTGACCAAACCAAGCACTCACTTTTCGGCGCAAGCAAAGTTGCTGCGGATGTTTTAGTTCAGGAATATGGACGCTATTTTGAGATGAAAACGGCCTGCTTTCGTGGTGGATGTCTCACCGGTCCCGCTCATGCTGGAACTGAATTACATGGGTTTTTAGCCTATCTAATGAAGTGCACAGTAACTGGAAAACCGTATCGTGTATTTGGTTATAAAGGGAAACAGGTGCGGGATAACATCCACAGCCACGATCTTGTTGAAGCCATTTGGCAGTATTACCAACAACCTCGGGTGGGGGAGGTCTACAATATTGGGGGGAGTCGCCATTCAAATTGTTCAATGCAGGAAGCAATCGACTTATGCCAAGAGATTAGCGGCAAAGAGCTCGACTATACCTATGACGAAGACAATCGTATTGGTGACCACATTTGGTGGATTAGCGATGTTCGCAAGTTTCAGGAACACTATCCAGATTGGAAATACCGTTATACTCTCCGAGATATTCTAAATGAGATTCATGAAGCGTGTATTATATAACCCTGGTTCAACTAGAACATAAGCTTGGATTGCCCCATGCAGAATCCTGAATCCATTCTCGTAACAGGGGCCTGTGGTTTTGTCGGATCCACCTTGATCCACGAGCTTTCCGAGCAAATGCCAAATGTTAATCTCTATGGGATTGATAACTTAAGCCGCAAAGGTTCGCAACAAAATGCGCCAGCGTTAAAAGCCGCGGGATGTCAGTTAACGATTGGCGATATTCGCAACCCCCAGCACCTTTCTAAGATTCCCAAGGTAGATTGGGTGATCGACTGTGCCGCAAACCCAAGCGTTCTTGCTGGTGTTGACGGGATATCTTCTTCTTTTGACCTTATGGATCACAACCTGGTCGGTACCATACAGATCCTCGAATTTTGTAAGCAACATCAAGCCGGGTTCATTCTGATCAGCACCAATCGAGTGTACTCAATCAGTGAACTTTCACGGATGCGACTTAAAGAACTTAATGGTGCTTACTATCCTGAGTTCGAACCAGCTGCTTTTGATCTCGGAGGGAGTGGAATGATTGGGACTAAAAGAACAGTTATTCGGCAGAAACCGCTAACCACTGAGGGAGTAACCGAAGTATTTAGCACAGCTCCTCCTTTGTCGCTATACGGAATGTCTAAACTCTGCTCTGAAGGGATTGCTATGGAATATGGGTCTACCTTTGGATTTCCAGTGTGGATTAATCGATGCGGTGTTCTGGCTGGGGCTGGGCAATTTGGGAAACCGGACCAGGGTATTTTTTCCTATTGGATTCATTCATGGGCAAAGCGACGTCCTCTGAAGTATATCGGATTTTCTGGCGAAGGGTTCCAAGTGCGCGACTGTTTGCATCCTAAGGACCTCATGCCACTACTCAATCGACAGATGAGGGAATCCAAACGAAATATCAATCGAATTATCAATGTCGCTGGTGGTGTTAAAAATGCGATGTCGTTACGGCAGCTAAGCGATTGGTGTACCCATCGATTTGGGCCTCATCAAGTGAGCTGTGACCGTAACCCGCGACCTTTTGATATTCCTTGGATGGTTCTAGATTCTAGCATGGCAAAAGAACTATGGAACTGGGAGCCCTTTACCCCAATTGCAAATATCTTAGAAGAAATTGCTCAACACGCGGAGGAAAACCCTCATTGGCTTGATACTACGAGCTAGCTGATGGATCGGCTGGGCACCCTTTTCTTTTTCCGACGGCCAAAAATTCATCAGTGCCAAATCGGCGGTCAATTTGGTAAAAGCCGAATCGTTCCAAAAGAGCGACGGACTGTAAACAGCAAAAGAAATAGCGAACCCATGGAAGCCTACCTACTTTACGCTTTGGTTGATCCGAAGTTTGAGAGCTAAGAGTAAAATGGCCTCTGGAGAGTTTTTCTTTTTTAAATCTCTCCTTCAACCAAGAGAAAAGGCCTATTAGAACTCCAGGATAGTGAACAGATGCAGGAATCGTCTCCTTAATAGCTATTACTTTCAGCTGAGATTTGTTTAAAGCGAAGCGGGCAGAACGAGGTGATAGAATCTGAGGGTGGTCTGAGCTTAACCAGCACCAGCACTTACCAGCATATTGTAGTTTCCATGAATCCGCGTTCGGCGTGAGTGCGCACCACAAACCCTGATCCTTCAAGAGTGGAACTGATTCTCTAACAAAATTAACTGCATGACTAACATGTTCCCAGACATGCCCAGAAAAAATCATATCGGCATGACTCAATCCAGCCGTTCGAGCCTCTTCTACCGACCGATAGGTTCTGAGTTTCAAAACCTCCGATGCGTAGTCTCGCCCGGTATCGCCTGGCTCAATAAGAATTGCTGTTAGACTGAGACGATTCCTTAGCAAGGCAGAAAAGAAACCGTAACCGCCACCGAGCTCGACAAAAAGAGAGCCGGGCTTAAGCTGGGAAAGGTAGGGATACAGTTTCTGCCAATAGTCGTCTGCAAGCTTTTGATTCTTGCGCATGCGATCTTCGGAAGCTGTGTAATCGCCACCTCCTCGCGATCTAGCTCGGTCTTGAGAGTTTTCGAGCCAAATAAAACCGCACTTAAGACAGCGGACATAGGGGCCCGCAGGCATGGAAATATAACGTGAACTTGTTCCTTCGCATACTTCGCAGCTTCTCGAAAATACGGTTCCCACGTCTTTGGACATACGTAACTGTGAACTATGAAACTGAATAGCCTGAGAATGTAAGATCCATATCTTCTAAATCAAAGCGCCTTCTGCAAAAACCGAGCGAAGTCGTCAGGGCCTGTGAACCCTACTAAAGAACCGACCTCGCGACCATTGCTTTTGAGAAGCACCGTACGGGGAATCCCTTTGACGCCGTAGCGTCGAGCGAGATCATAATTTTTGGACTGATCCACATCCACTTTAAGCCAGATCAATTGATCGCGCATTGAACGAACTTTCGAACTCTTAAGAGTTTTCGATTCTAAAACCCGGCAAGCTCCGCACCTATCCGCAGAGAAGATCAGAATAACCGGTTTATCCTCCTCATCGGCATTGATGATAGCACTGCGAAATGAAGTAGGTAAGGTGTCGTCGGTAGCCAGTGATTCGGTAAGTGGCGTCTGACTGGCCTGATAGCCGTAATACCCCAGAGTTATCAGCATTCCGAACAGGAGCAATGGCAAGAGAACGTTTAAAATCTTCATGACTTTATCCTAGCAACATCATCCTTGGAGAAAAGCCGTAGTTTGCTCCGAAATTTAAGCAAATCTGCACCATAGCCTAATGTTCCTCCGACATTCCACAGGGTTTCTCCTGTTCCCTAGACCGTCTGAACTGATCCATGCGGGAACCCGAATGCTAACCTTCCATCGGGGTCCACATAATTGATGGGGTCACCTTGGGCAAAGAGCCCAATAGCCGAATTTTCGGCTATAGGCGTTTCTGAAGGTGCAAAATCAGCTTCGTAAAAATAAAGACTATACGGCTGGTGAGCGTTGGTAGCATAGGCCGATGCGCTTTCGGCTCCTTGAATTAAAAACAGGAGAGCAGCCAGTAGCGACAGCAATAAGGATTGTGGTTTCACTATTAGCGGTAAATTTCTCGACGGTGTCCGATGGCATGAATCATCAACACTGTTCCTATGACCTCGTAGAGAATACGGTAATTGCCTACTCGTATCCGGTATTGATTTTCGGTTCCTGCCAGTTTGACGCTCTCCGGAGGATAGGGGTTTTCTTTTAGTCCGTTGATCGCTAGACACAAGCGCTCATAGAGCTTTTTGTCACGGATATGACGGAGGAACTTTGCCGCCGGTTTACTGACCGATACCGAATTTAGCATCAAGCTCTTCGGTCAAATCATCCCAAGATTCAAACGATCCCTCTTCCTTGGAAGCCTTGATTTCCCGTGCGTCTAAGTAATCTTCGAGCTTTTCGGCTAAATGGCTGAAAAGAACTTCCTTTTCA
>JBCCKK010000020.1:0-21054 GCA_039027395.1 Verrucomicrobiota bacterium
GCATTCGATACTTTTTGGAAGAACCACCTACGAAGGAATTGGTCGGCCTCTTCCCAAAAGAACGAATTATGTTCTGAGTCAATCTTGGGAAGGAGAAGCAGGGGTCAAAGTTGTGGGAAGTGTCGATGAGGTGCTTGTGTTGCCTGAAGAAAAGGTCTTTGTATGTGGTGGAGCAAATGTTTATCGCCAATTCTTTCCCCTGTGTTCCACGTTGCTTTTGACCCGTGTTTTAGAGGAAGTGGATGGGGATACAAAACTTCCAGAGTTCGGACATCTGTATCAGTTCGATTGTGAAATCGAATCGGGTGATGGATATCGAATCGAGCGTTATCGCCGAACCTCAGAGTAAATTGCAGCAACGATTAGTTGTTTGCATAGGCGGGTCGTCGTCCCGCTGACCTACGGTGATGGCGTAATGGATGTAGCCCACACAAAGAGAGCGTCCATAATAAATCTGATCGTCAATCAATGTAGGATTTGCTCTGTCGTTTTGGTTTAATGGAGGAAGGGGGTTGACGATAGGTCGTAAACGTTCGTCAATACAGTCCCAAACCCCGCGGAGTGTCGTGTTCTCTCGGATTGCCGCGGCGACAATGCCCCATTGGTCGAGGTGATGAAGATTGGCCCCGAGTTTAACCATGTCGTCGACCATTTTCGTGAGAACAGCTGGAGTCTCGCTTCCATCGAAGTGAGCAATGGAAACCACCCGACTAGACCGATCAAAGATGCTAAATGCCGTGCAAGCCGTGAACCCGCCCGTGCTGACGTAATCTCCATTATTGTGAAACTTAGCAACCACGACTCCCTCGTTTCCCTGATCTGCCGAGCCTAGGCAATTTGTTAGTTGATCATCGGGGATGTGGTTGAGCGGATAAGCTCTATATTGTAAGAAAGCGATGTCGACGGGATCAGGCATGATAGCAAGATACTCCTTTTTGCTAGAAACGAAGTTGATAAGAGCTCAGCTTAGAGACGGTCCTGTATTTTAAACTAATGTGTTTCTATGATAGACTCGGTTTAGACGAGTTAGGTTGTATATATTTGATTCGAAACTTCCCCGACACTCCCGTCACTTTTGACTCCAAAAGCCACCCCACTTGTCACCTTATTATGGTAAATGAGTGTATTCTGATCTTGCACGTTTCGGTTGGATAACATCGGGAGAATATAATCCAATGCAGAGCCTCTTCCATAATCGGTGGTGTCTTTTGTCATAATGACAAGACCGTAACGCCTCCCGGTGTGACCGTTCAAAGCTTGATCAATCCGATCCCATGAAGCTTGGTCGTCATAGCCTCCATTGAAATGAGCGACTACGATGTAATTGAAACGGCTAAGTCCCGCGCTTTGAATAGCGATGATAACGCCTATGCAGCTCGTGAGACCTGATACAATGCCACACGTTCCGTCGGGTAGTGAGCCTGATCGCACCAAGGCTCCACTCAGCGGTCCGGAAGAGTCGGCCCGGGCGGCGACCGTTCCTTCATCAGTGATGCTATACTTGATACCATCGTTAGCTTTGCCAAAGAAGATGTTATGGTTGAGTTTGTTGGCTCGTATATCAGTTGCAATGATCGTCGTCATGATTTTTCTAACCTACATGAGGCAGCAACAGTTTCTGTCGCCTGGCAGGGCTTCAGCTGCTGGGTTTAATCCGCCGTCAGGCACCCAGAAATAACCAACCCAAACACCCAATTTTCCGAGTTTAGCCACCTTCTCGGGTGGCCACGTGTCCCTTTTGGGGTCAAAGTTGTCATCGGATAAGCCGGCCGGTGTTGCTTTACCTGGAGTGCTAAGCGGCAGTTTCTGATACCAAATCCCGGTCGTTTCATCTCTGCGTAATACGTGGAAATTATTCCCTTTGCCAGGTTCATCCGCCCGCATGGCAATCAAATAGTATCCAGGCTTCGAGCGAAGGGAAGGTGTCTGGTTTTCGGTGACATGCTCTGCGCCGTCTCGGACGGCACCTCCAACGAGATCTTCAGGTTTAGGGGCAGCTCCTTCAATAACAATATTGCCGGGGTTTCGAGCACAACCAAGGCAGCCTATTGCATATCCATAACAATTTTCCTTGTCCCAGTTTTTTCCAAAATTTGGTGCAGGCATAGGTTTTAATTATCTAATTAGGTTGATACGTGTCAACAAAGCCATAGATATTTCCAACGTAGCACTCCGATGCGTAGTAAACGTTCTCAGCAATCCCCGCCGCTGTTTTATCCGCGTGAGCGAGGGGCAGCGCAATAATATTGTTAGCCAACCTTGGGTCCATCACATTCCAAACAGAGGCGAGGGTCATGTTACATTCGGTGACGACCGCCGTGACACTCCATTCGTTGATTCGATTTGCTCGAGCTCCCAAGCGAATCATATCATCTACCATGGTGCGTATCGCGGCTTCCGTAACATTGCCGTCAAAATGAGCCAGTGAAACTACTTCCGTATTGGAATCTACGATGCTGAATGCCGTACAGGCGGTATAGCCTCGGGTGCAAATATAATCGCCTTCATTGGCCAACCGAACAGTAACCATGCCCGTGTTCCCTTGCGGCACGGTTCCGAGGCAGTTGGTAAAGTAATCTCTCGGCATAGCTGCTAAACCTGCTACCTGATAAAGGCCATTTGCGACAACGGACATAATAAGTTCTTAAAAGTTTTTACTAAGACTATGGTTGAATTCCTGTGATACGCATAGGAAGTTCTAGCTCTTTGTTATCTATGGAGGTTCGTAGCGTATACGTTCCAGAACCTTGATTTTGGCATGTTATATAAGCTGTGAACGCACCATCAGGTTTCGTTGCAAATGTCTCCCCCCTGTATTGGACCCCAAGAAATTCACTACCGCCTTCATCGACTTCATGATGGACTTTAATCGCAGGATAGGGCGGGCTACCTTGTGAGTCGAGGACGGTCCCGTCATATCGATATTCATTGTCTGCAATCATGGTGACTTCAGAGGGGGTGTCGAGTGTTATACGAGGTAATTGGTTCGGAAATAGGACAACCGTAGAGCTGGAGGTTAACCCGCTTACTTCTATTTGAAGATTCAAGTCTGTTTGTGAAGAGAGAGTTGAATCGGTTACGGTAAGGGTTAATTCAACATGACCATTCTCGTCCGTGATACCTTCAATGACATTCGGATTTGGATGATTGAGTAGCGAGCCTTGGGTGATCGACAATCCGATGCTTGCGTCAGGCGTCGTATCTATCGTGAAGGTAACCATCTGATTTGAAACGGGATTGCCTTCGCTGCTTTTAATGGTCACTTGTAGCGAGTTAGTTGCGTTCTCTTCTAAACAATCCAAGAAAAGCACATCGTTTGATAACAAGGGAGGTTGAAGGTTTTCGCTGGGAGGGGTGACGATGATCTCGGTGGTTTTTTGTAAGGATCCGTCCTCGTTACTCGCAGTGAGCTGGAAGGTTCGAGTCGTCATGGAATCGTTCTCGGTGACGCCGATGCTGATACCGCTTTTACCGTCATCGTCGGTAATCACATAGGCGGAAAAGTGTGTCTGTTCGCCTGTGAGAGTTCCGTAAACAGGAGCGGATGCAATCTCGACTCCGCCCTGTTCTGGCGTAAGAGAAAAATAGATCTGTTGGTTTGGTTGGGGATTCTGGTTTGCATGCGTGAGATGAGCAACCACTGTATCGCTTTGGGAAAAAGGCGGGCTGTCTGCAGACGTGGAGTGGGGATTTTGAAAGGTAATTTGGACCGGCTCAAGATCCATCGAGAGCGTCGGCGGAACGGGATCCGTTTGGGGTGGCGATGAGGGAGGGTTCGTGGCCTCAGGAATTAACTGCAATGTGGCAAATGCCGTAGCATTTTCTTCGGAATGTTTTGCACTAATAAGGATGCGCTGTGTATCGGTAATGGAGGCTGTGGAATCGCAGGATAGAGTGAGTTCGACAATGCCTTGTTCGGTTGACGTTCCCGTTGCTGTGGCTTGCTGGGCGTCCCCGACGGAGTCGCCTTGGGTAATTGCTAGGTTCAGAGGAATGGACGGAGCAGGTTCCAACAAAAACTCGATCTGCTGATTTGGCATCGGTTGGCCATCGGTATCGACGAGTCGTGCCTGGAAGCTAATCGAAGTTGAACTGGGGCTCTGTAGAGTATCTGTTAGGGGAGAAAGCGTAAGAGTATCTACGGGTTGATGCTGAATGGACTCCTGAAGGATATTTAAAATGGATTGGAATCCAGCAGGCATCGACGACTGTCGAGCAGAGACCTTCATGTTGACGTTGTATTCCACGGAGTATCGAGATTCGTTCTGGTAGCCAACGTCTTGTTGACTGGAGTAATTTGCTTTGAAGTCCGATTGAACAAACGAGGTATCTGAATGAGCTTCGGCTACTTCTAAGAGATTGCCATCACTGTCTGTGTGGATGTTAACCCCGGTCGAGGTGGATTGAGCCGCAGAAATTTTTGCCAGAAATTCGATGTCGGCTTGATCGATTTGGATATAAGGAACGGGGACCAGGGTAAGAAGTGGAACAATGAGATTGACCGTTTTTCCATCGCTTTGGTATTGGAAAGTGACGTTGACGGCTTGTGGTGCCTTGGGATTTTCGGTGAGTCCGATTTTTCGGATAAACTCGTAGCTGGTTAATGCGGCCTGTGCTTGTGCTTGAATCAAGGCATCCATGGGGCCGCCAATCAAAGTCGAAAAAGGGATAGGCTGTAAGGCGCTGATAGTTGAAGTTTTGTTGGAAAGTGGCGGGGCCATGTGTGTTACGTTTGAGAGTTGGGTGTCTGATCAATGCAGATTACTTCAATTGTGTTGGAAGTTGGAGTTCCATCAATGACAGCAGATGCGGTAAGTATCGCTTTACCGGGGCTGCGGTATAAGAGTTGTAAGGTTGCTTGTCCGTTTTCATCGGTAGTCAGGCTCGGATAGGGTTCTATGAAAGCAATATCCTCCTTTCCTGTTAGAGACAGCTGCACATCGACGTCTCGGTAGTCGGCAGACGAAAACCAATAAGTGGTAAGCGTCACAGCAACGTGGGGAGAATCCGCAGCAGCGATGACAATTGCGGCTCGATCAAATCCGATATACGGATCTCCCGATTCATTAGGATGAATTTCAACCTTGTTGTTTGCGGTTCCTATAACAGAAGATCCATCGAGATAAGCGGTGACCGTTGCATAGGCATGCGCTTTGCCTACATATTGCTTGAGGGATAAATTTACATCAATTTCGCCGCTTGAATCCGTGAATCCACTGATCTCATGTATTTTGGGAATACTGCGCACTTGCTCCTCACGGCGATCAATCCACAAGTCCATCACTGCTCCTTCTGGAGGCGTCAGGGTGATATGAACCAACCGATCAGGAACGTGCATATTTTCAGAATTTACAAGTTTGATTTTAAGATCGTCTGTATCGGGAACATCATCAGCTCTCAAATTACACACTCCGAAAAACTGGAACGACGAGGGCTCCGATGTGTTGACAATGACCGGAAGGTAGCTCGTTCCTATTCCCGTGCTCTTTTCGCAAGCAGTCAAGCAAGAGGTCTGAGGTGTCAATGTCGTCTGGTTAATTTTGACATAAGCGGTCGCATGCCCGTATGAATCGGTGGTAAGCGTAGCCGAATGCTCGAAGGGACCACTAGTTGAGCTAGCTACTCTGAGATCCGCTGTTGTGCTGTGAGTAAAATCTACGTCGACCTCTATGTTTGCATTGGGAATTGAGTTCAGGGTGATCGTAACGGGGACTGCTTCATTGGAAGCCGTGCGAAGTGACAAATGGGTAGGTTCAAATGTAAACATACTGCTTGCCAAGGGGAGAACGATGATAAGAGCTGAAATCTCTTTGCCTGAAGAAGGATCTCGAATGACTGCGCTAACGGATTGAGGTGTTTCTGGTCGCTCGTTAAGGGCTCGATTATAGTGAACGGAAACGGCAAGGGTTCCATCGCTATCAGTGTAACCTTCAATCGGTTCATTGGCAGGAACCGGAGCTTGTTCTCCATAAGCGATCTCGAGCATATTCGTCTCAGGATTAGTAGAGAATTCTAATAACAGACCGGCTTGCGGTTTGCCTTCTTGATTAAAGGCCTTTGCTTCAAAGGTGACGGGTTCCGGCCGTTCAGGATTCACAAAACCCGCGGGAGGTGAAAGGAATAGGGCGCCGACTTTTGGAACGAGACATTCGAGTTTGGCATTAGCCGTTAAGGAGCTCGTATCGGCTTCTACATTGAGAAGAATATAATCGGTTTCGTAATTGGTATACTCGGATACAATGATTTCAAAGACGATCTGTCCATTCGCATTGGTTGTACCTACCGCGTGAGAGGAATAAATATCTGCCGATGGATCGGCAGGAATACTCAGGCTGAAGTCGGTTCCAGTTGGGGAGGTAACATTGAAGGTAACTTGCTCGTTCGTGAGAGGATTATTTTGAACATCTTTTAGTGTTGCCGTATACGTGCGGGTTTGAGGAAGGTCTGATGTGTCGATCTGGCTGAATAGGGGAGTAAATTCTAAACGAGTTAGGACAGGTTCCGGCACTTCCGGTTCGGTGGGTGCTTCTAGGGTGACAGGAATGTTCTTTCGCTCGGTGTGGTTCGAGTCCGCCCAATTTACAGTCAGATTTAGAATCTGATCCTCTGTGAGTGTTGGATCACTTAGAGTAAATGTGACTTCTAGTGTGCCTAAGGCATCTGTTGTTCCTGCTACATAAGTAGCCGGGTTGTTATCGTTTGTGGATGTGCCTTGGGTTATTTCCATAGACAAATCACCGGCTGTCGTTGGGTCTAGGGCAAAATTATAAGGGAGATTAACAGCAGGCTGAGGGGTGCTTTCGGTTGTCATCGCCGTGAGCCGAAGTGTCTTGGTGGCTGGATTTTGGCTGGCATCGAGCGTTAACGACCCGGCCGAATAGTCTAGAGTAATATTGTCGTCTGGAGGGAAGAGTTGGTATGGCGTTCGTTTTGTTAGATTCTCCGCTTCACAGGTTGCAATGAGATTAAAACTTCCAATCTGGTACGCCCCCGAGTTTTGGACACTCAGTGTGATTTTAGCAATCCCGTCCGTGTCGGTAAGGAGTGAAAGCGTCGTGTCATCGGGTTGACTGACAAGTGAGCCTTGTTCCTGCGTCAATTGAATCGTGGCCCCTTGTGGAATTTCGTCGACGGTGAAGTCAATTTGCAGCCCGGCTTGAGGTGTCCCTGAGTTGCTGTTGGTAACGGTGACTGTTTGTTCAATTGAATTCGGTCTCGTCGAATCACTGAAATACAGATAAACACCGCCAGGTTTTAGATCCATGGACAGTTCAGGTGAAGAACTAGGAATCAACTGCAAGGTTCCTGTGTTTGTAAAGGTTTGAGGCTGGTCCTGAATCGTAGCTTGGGAAGTAGCGGTTATCGGGGCAGTTTGGTAATCAGTAAATGACGCATGTGTCATAATGACCTCGACTTCAATGGCTCCTGACTCATTGGTAAGGGCCGAAACTTCAGTTGGTGAATCTGCGCTTGCGTTTTCGCCGCCGGTGACGGAGAGCAACATGTCGGCCTGGGTAATCGTGGGAAGTGAAACCTGAATGGACTGAAGGGGAATAGGGTCCAGACCGGTCGTCAACGCCTTCACGGAAAAAGAAGCCGTCGCAGACGGATCCGAAGCATCCAGAGTTGCGATCGAAGGAATGAGCGTAAGAATCACTCCTTCAAGCGCAGGCTTAAAGATAAAGAGCGCATCGGCCTCCGTACTTGTTTCTGTTACCACTGCGGTAAATTTGGATGTTTTTAGATCATTTAACCCATCGGGTGGATTATCAGAAATCGTCAGGTTGATGGCGGCAACCCCATCCTCATTGGTAAGAACGCTTGCGTAGGTTGAGCTGGACGCCCCTGTGGGTGTTCCGTCGTTAATGGCTAGGGCGTAAGAAAGTTCCGAAGGAGGATCAAGTAGCTTGAAATCAACTTGAACATTTGCCTGTGGTTCCCCGCTTTCGGCATCGGTCACTGTGGCTGAAGGTTGAAACATCTGGCTGGTGGAACTGTCTTCATAAACAAATGCCTTGGGCTCCAAGGCGATGTTATAACTAGGCAGCGGCGGTGGTGTCACCGGAGTGAGTGTTATTTCTGCAGATGATTCAATAGAGGAAGCCGTAGTGGATTGGGCGGTCAGCTGGAGAGTCTGTGTATCGGTGAGATCGTCACCCAGCAGAGTAACCGATAACGAAAAGGTTCCCTGCGAATCCGTTTGAGCGGTTAGTTCGGTTGAGGAGTTTTGCTCGATCAGACGTTCTGGATCGACGCCGAGTTGAAGCACGGTGCCTTCGACTGAATCCAATGAGCAAAGAATGGGTTGTTCAGGCATTGGGTTTTGATCCGTATCTAGCAGAGCTATAGAAACCGTTTGAGTGTCGGGAATCGCATCGCCTGAGAGAGTTAGCAAGTCGGAATCAAAGGTGATCGTGTTTGGCTCAGGAGATGGAGTGGCAGGCAGAAGCGTTACAGATAGCTGCGCTTGAATAGAAGGTTGTGCATTCGCGTGAATCTTCAGTACCGGTGTTTGGGCTTGCTCGAGCGAGCTATCTTCCAATTCAACGGACAACTCAACGATCCCATTCTCGTCAGTAACAGCGATCAACGTCGTCGTCGAAATCTGTTTCTGCAATACAGCAGTATCGACATTGAGTTTGAGTGTTGCCTCAGGCACTTTGTCTAGAGAACAAGTAATGGATTGACCTGGCATGGGAGAACCCTGGGTATCCAAGAGAGTGATCGTGGTTGACTGGGTGTTTGGAACATTATCACTAGCAAGCGTCAGTTGGGTCGGGTCGACTGAAAAAGATCCCGGATCCGGTTCCGGAGGAGCTTCTGGGATTAAGGTAATCCAAGAAGAGGCTTCTAGGGATGATGTGGCTAATACTGCGGTCGCAACCAGCTTTATGGCCTCAGCCGATGTGATTTCGAGTCCGGTGAGAGATGCCGTTACTTCAGCGATGCCTCGGTTGTCGGTGGTTACACTTTCTGAAGATAGTGTAACCGCCGGGGAGGAAGGAGAGAGCGCAAAAGTTACCTGCTGCCCACGAATCGGTGTGTCGTCGGGATCGGAAAGATAGACTTGAAACGTCGTTGAAGATGTTTCTTCGGCTGTCAGCTTTGTGGCTTGAGGTTTCATCGTCAGGGAATCCGAGACCTGCTCCTGCTTACTACATCCCTGGAGGATATTGAGAATCGAGGCAACTCCGCTAGGGAGGTCCGCTTGTTCAGCTGCTAAACGGACATGAATGTTTCGCTCGGGAGCGTAACGGGAATTGGGCTGAGGTGATTTGAGGTCGGTTGACGAATAACTGGCTAGAAAATTCGTTTGAGGAGGGTC
The DNA here is from genome assembly GCA_039027395.1 of Verrucomicrobiota bacterium. Lineage (GTDB taxonomy): Bacteria > Verrucomicrobiota > Verrucomicrobiia > Methylacidiphilales > JBCBYL01 > JBCCKK01. The sequence continues at coordinate 9,326 of JBCCKK010000020.1, forward strand.
CTGGGGATCCGGCGAGGAAGTGTCTGTTGTCGTATTTAGGGCGGAGATACTGGCCGAGAATTCAACAGCAAAATTTTCCAGGGTAAAAAATGTGACAGGGACGACGGTGATTAACGGGACAGAAAAGCGAATCGTCTTTCCATTCTGCTTGTATTGAAACGTGAGGTAGACGGGTTCACTCGTTCCGTGATGTTGATGAAATCCAAAACTACGAATTTGTTCTAGCGTCGCCAGTGTGGCTTGAGACTGTGCTTTAATGCCAGCTTCGAGAGGAGCCCCAATGAGTGCAGAGAACGGGAGGGGGCGCATGCTTGCGCTGCTTTGATTCGAACGGTCCTCCTTAGGCGGCGTCATGGGTAGGGCACATCCAGCAGCCGAATGGCGATCTAGGGCTTATTGGGAGGGGTATTCGGTTTTCCATTGTGGAATCCATTTTTTACGGATTCCAAATTTTTCAAAGCAACGTTGAGCTGTTGCAGAGCTTGAAGCGACCCTCTTGATGCCCCTCGGTCTAGATTGAGTTTAAGGCCGCATCCCGGACATACAAATACGCTTTGGGTCAACAGATCCTGGATTGCCATCTGAATAAAGAATTTACATTTCGGGCAAGTGATACCCGGTTCACGGGGTTTTTCGCCTTTGGGAGGTGGTGTAAGAGGATTCAAAGTAAGGTGTCCTAGTTATCTTGGTTTTCAGGAAGATTCTCACCGTCATCTGGGAGGCTGTCGGGCGCCGAAGGTTGAGTTCCGTAAACGCTTTGATCCATTACATTCAGCAGCGTAGAAATCCCGGCGGGAATGTCGGCTTGGCGCATGTTGACCTTGACCTTCATATTCGCATTCATATTGGAAGGGGATTCGGATGCGCTTGAATTAAGGGGAGACAGTGTGGCTTTGACCTGAGCAGGGTCGGGAGCTTCTTCCTCCCAACTTGAAATGACGGATTGTTTTTGTTGTTTCGGAGTCCGCTTTTCAGTGAGACGCTGGAGCTGCTCTTCTTGAATTTCTCCGTCGGTATCATCCGTGACACCCAAGATTCGAATGTCGAAATCAAATGAGGCATCGGTTACTTGCAAGATCGGGAGCGGAATGAGCGAGAGCGCGGGAATATGGATGACGTGATCTTCATTCGTTCCATCGGCATTTTCCGTCTGATAGCGAAATGTAATGGTCTTCAGTTTGCCAAAGTGGTCGTTCTCCGGCTTGTCTAAACCTTCGTCGAGTTCGGGGTCACTTGCTACTTTTTCGAAGCCGTATTCCTCAATGAACCTCATGAATTGCCGAGCGGCCATAATATCGGCATTAACGGTGGCAACGAGTGGGGCACTAATGATCGAATAAAGATCGAGGATCTGTTTATACGTTGTATCTTCGTCACCCATAATGAAATTTCCTAACTGCCGTCCATCGGTACCAAGCTATGTCCCTGAATGTCTTCATCTCGATCTACCTGGCCTGACTTCTGAACATTGATGACCCATTTGTAGTCCCGGAGTTCCGCTTTTATCTTGATACTTCCAACCGCAAGGTCGGGAAGGCTGCTGAGCGTGGAGGCATCCGCAATTACATTCATCTCTGGATTTTCCCAGAAACTAGCTCGTGGTTTGATGACTTCGGGGAGTTTTTTGACGACGCTAATAATATCGGCTTGAATCGTTTTAAGGCACTCGGTGGCCTTTGGGTTCTTGGTATCCAAAAATTTGGAAAGATCTGGATTTTGAAGGACAACGTTATCGACGGTGCTCAAGATTTGTTGGCCGGTTGCCTGAACATCGAGCTTGCTAGAAGTGCTAAATAGATGTTCGAGATCATTTACCAGAGCTTGATTCAGTTTTTTATTCAGCAGTCCGGTAAATTCAGGAGAGGATAGGTTTTCTTTGAGTGTGGCAAAGGTTTCTGAGTCGAGATCTCCAGGGTCAGCCGTTTCTAGGAAATTAGAAACAGATTGGATCGTTCGATTTGCAATGTCCTGGCACGATTGCTTTAAGGCCGTTCGCGCCTGGAGAAATAAGTCTTCGGCGTTGGTGGATACCGTATCGACTCCATTCACGGCAACCTTGAGTTCCATTTCCAATTCGGTCAAGAGACCATTAGGAACGGGAAATTGGCGAAGGAATTCTCTATTCTTATAGATCTGGCTTAGTTTAGCTGAATACCGATTGGACGTATCTTGAGCTTTGGTAAGGTCCTGGAGAATCGCTCCCAATATCGAACTCAGTGGCGTGGACTTAGCGGCCGCTCCTGGAGACGCCGGGTTCGGTTCAGGAGTGGAAGCCATGACTCAAGACGATCAATAAGTACGTGAGCTATTCGAGAAAGCTAAATCCAAAAAGAGTGGCTTAGGACATTAACTTAGTCTCCCTTAGGAGCACCCATGCTTTGAACTTTACCCTTTGCCCCTGGAGGAATCGTAGCTTTTTTGAGTTCCGAATCTTGATTCGGGAGATTATCACCATTATTAGGCAACTCGGGGCCGTCATTGTCACTCGCAGTTGATTGAGCAATCGATTCTTGGAGAAGATTAAGAACTGATTGGAGGCCGGCGGGCATCGAAGACTGACTTGCGGACACATGAACGTTCATGGTGTATTCCACGGAGTATTGAGAGTTCTGAGAGGCGGTAGAATTCTTCTTGCTCGAATAATTTGCCGATAAATCCGCATGGACGGAATAAGGGCCATATCCGAACGAGCCTCCTCCGGAAGCGGAAGCACTCGCTTCACGATCTTTCTCCAATGTATACGTTGAGCTCGATGAGGCCGAGATATTCGCCATGAAATCGATATTAATTTGATCGATGGAAATGTAGGGAATCGGAACCAAAGTCAGGAGGGGAACGGTAAGTGACGCGGTAACCGGATTGCCTTCCTTGTCTGTCAGCGAGTAGGTAAATGTCATGGTAGCCGCTGTATAGGCTGTAACGTTCCCGTTTTCATCGGTTTCAGCTACCAAACCAAAATTTTGAATAAATAGAACACTACTCTGTGCGGCCTGTGCTTGAGCCTGAATGCAAGCATCCAGAGGTCCTCCAATCAACGAGGCAAAGGGGATTGCTTGAAGGGCGTTAGTTGCAACGGTAGAGGGAGTCGGGTCAATAGCCATAAATATATTTTCTAGTGGAGGTTGGTTTGAAAATCCTTCACCAGGTTTAGTATCTGGCAGCCGTTAGTCAAATCCTAATCGATAGAAATTCTCTAGTTAGAAGAATTTGCCATGGCTTGGCTAGTTACGGTCTGGAGAGATCTGAATTCCCGGGCCTTCAGGCCGCTTAGCTCCAAAATTGCAATTCCTGATTCGACGAAACCGAGTAGGAACTGGATGCCACGAACGTCAAAACTCGCATCGTAGCCCTGGCAGACAATTCGAACGGTCGATAGAATTTCGTAGTCTTTAATCGAGCTGCTTATTTTTATAATGGAATGAGGCTTATCAACGATCCTTTACGCTCTACTACAAAGCATCCGGCTACTGTGCTTTCATTCATCGTATAAAGTATACAAGGATCCATAAACGATAGGTGACGGTTGGGTAACATCTCGATTATCAAACCATGTCTGACATCACTGAAATAAGTTCGTTTTTACTGCGTGCGATCTATTGATGCGGAAAACAAATTCAGGTAGTGTTCCTGGCTTCATGAAATTTTGGACCCATCGAAACAATGGAACAGTCTACGAATCACCTCGCCAGGTGATGAATGGTCTATTGGAAGATCGTGGTCTCTTGGATGAAGATTCGGTGTATCGCTTTCTGCAGCCCAGACTCAGGGATTTGAGTGATCCATGCCGTCTCCCCGACATGGATCGAGCTGTCAAACTGGTGGATGAAGCCCTTCGATTGAATGAGCCGATCCTGGTATTTAGCGACTACGATGTCGACGGCATGTCCAGTGGTGCTTTGCTCTATCGCTTTCTCGTGGAAATGGGAGGGGATGTGGATGTTATTATCCCCAAACGATTTACGGAAGGGTATGGATTGAGCATTCCTGCTCTAGAACGAGCGATTGAGCCCAAGAAACCCAAATTGTTCTTTTGCTTAGACTGCGGGACAACCAATTACGATGAGGTGAATTGGCTGAAGGAGCAGGGAATCCCAGTTATCATTCTCGATCACCACGAGCTTGCTGAAAAAGAGCCTCCCGCTGAAGCATTTGTAAACCCTCAACGGGGTGAGCGTGACCATGATTTGGCGACCGTCGGGCTGGTCTTTAAGTTCTGCCATGCGTTCTTGAAAACCTTGGGGCAACCGGATCAATTTGATCTCAAAGCCCACCTCGATCTCGTCGCTCTGGGAACCATTTCCGATTTAGTTCCCTTGAGAGGGGATAATCGTATTCTGGTTCACTATGGGTTAAAACAACTTGCCGAGACCCACCATATCGGCTTGCAAGAGCTGATGAAGGTGGCTGGGGTGAAAAACAAACCCGTTCCTTCAACCGTCGGTTTTCTGCTAGGACCTAGGCTCAATGCAAGCGGTCGTTTGACCTCAGCCAAAGAAGGCTGGCGACTATTGACGACGCAAGATTCCAATAAAGCTCGCTCACTCGCGCTTTCTCTCGATCAACTAAATCGCCAGCGACAAAAGGTCGAACAGGATGTCTATGCAGAAGCCCGAGAGAAAGTTGATTCTTTTTCCGAAGATGATCCGTTAGGTTGTGTGGTCGTCTCTTCGCGGGATTGGCATCAAGGCGTGATAGGAATCGTGGCGTCTCGTTTGCAGCGACTGAGATATCGACCAGCGATTGTTATTAGTATTGATGAGGAAGGACGCGGCAAAGGAAGTGGAAGAAGCATCAAAGGCTGTTCGCTAATGGATGCCTTACGCGATTGCCGAGAACACCTTCAGGGATTCGGAGGGCATGCAATGGCTGCGGGGCTTGAGATTGAAGAGTCATCGATTGAGGACTTTACCCGAGCTATCAATGACTGGTTCCTAGAGCATGTGGATGATTCTGTCTTCAAAGAAAGCCTTACGATTGATGTTCAACTTCCAGGACGGCTCTTGGTTCCTGAGCTCGCCAAAGAGCTAAACAAAATGGAACCGTTTGGGCAAAGCAATGCAGCCCCCGTTTTTTCGGTTGAGAATGTGGAGGTTGTTGGGAAACCAAGGCATTTCGGTAAAAACCACGTTCGATTTCGCGGTGAAGCGGAGGGGATGCGTTTTGATGTTGTTGCTTTTGGTATGTGCCAAGGAGGAATGCCGGCGAGGAAGTTCGATTTGGCAGGGCACTGGGAGATGGACAGTTATACCAAAGAACCCTGCTTTCGCGTAATGGATTGGAGATGGTAGATGGCGGTTACGCCTTCCGATAAAAATCGGGATGTTTGGACGAAGCTGGGTTACAGGTCTCCCCGAGAACTCCTCGGGCATTTTCCCCGACGCTATGAAGATCGCTCTCGATGGCAGGATCCTTTTACCTGCCCTTTGAGTGAACCGGTAACAATCAAAGGTGAGGTGCTAAGCGGGAAATCCAGCCGCTGGCGAGGAGGAAAAGCGGTCTTCGAAGTATTGCTTCAACCGGAAGGGCATTTACAGGAGCTTTCGTTGCTATGGTTCAATATGCCATTCCTCAAGAACGTTCTTAAGGAGGGGGTAACCGCTGTTTTGCACGGATCGATCAGCGAATCAAAAAAGGGGCGGCGGATGATTCACCCTGAATATGAGGTTCTGAATAAAGAGGAAACGACGATTCACCTGAATCGAGTTACCCCCATCTACTCGTCGACTGCAGGAGTGCAGCAGAAGGTAATTCGTCGGTTGGTCTATGACCAGTTATTCAAAGAAGACTTAAAGGTTCGGGAATTCTACCCAGCACCAGATTTTCTAATGCCGAGGAAAGAGGCGATCACGAAAATTCATTTTCCCGAGAGCGAAGAGGAAATTGAATTGGCGAGAAAGCGACTTGCATTTGACGAATTATTTCAAATGCAGGTCATTCTAGCGGTTCGACGGCAACAGGTTGTGCGTTTGACCAAAGAACGTAGTGAACCCTCTCGTGAACTGGTAAAGACGTTTTTGGAGCATCTTCGGTTTCGCCCAACCGAAGCGCAGCTGAGAGTCTTTCAAGAGATTGATCGTGATCTGAAGAAGCCACATCCGATGCACCGCTTAGTGCAGGGAGATGTGGGTTCGGGAAAAACATTGATTGCCGCTCATGCCTTGTTGCGAACACTGGAGTCAGGAAAGAATGGTGCGTTCCTGGCACCGACGGAAACGCTAGCCATGCAGCATGCTACAAATCTCCGACAGTTTCTTGAGCCGGCAGGTGTGAATGTCGTTTTGTGGACTCGATCCCAAAAACCGGAGTCCGGTTCTGTTTTTGATCGTGAAATGACCGTTTACGTGGGAACGCATGCGTTGATTCAGCAGTCGGCCGAGCTCGAAAACTTGGGAATTGGGGTGATCGACGAGCAGCACAAATTTGGTGTCGGTCAACGTCAGGCCCTCATGGCAAAAGGGGAACATCCGGATCTTCTCGTGATGACGGCAACCCCGATCCCAAGGACGCTTTGTCTAACCTACTACGGAGACTTAGACGTTTCCGTTCTGGATGAGCTTCCAGCGGGGCGGAAACCGGTTAAGACAGTTCTTCGAGCAAGAAAGGACTTGGGTAAAGTCTGGAAGTTTATCAAGAAGGAAGCGGAACGAGGGGCTCAGGCGTACGTTGTTTATCCTCTGCTTGAGGAGTCTGAAAAACTGAAGGCACGCTCGGTTAAAGAAGCGCATGAGGAGCTCGTTCGAGTTTTTGGAGAAGACGAAGTCGTGATGATGCATGGCAAGTTGGATCCAGATGAGAAAAAGCAGCGAATGGAGGCGTTTAAAAGTGGAGAGTACACGGTAATGGTGGCTACCTCGGTGATCGAAGTGGGTGTCGATAACCCAAAGGCTACGATGATGGTTGTGGAAAATGCGGAGCGATTTGGGCTGGCCCAGTTACACCAATTAAGGGGACGAGTCGGTCGTGGGAACGATCAAGCATACTGTGTGCTGATCGGAGAGCCGAAGAGTGAGGAAGGTTGGAGGCGTTTAGAAGTGATGGAGGAGACATCGGATGGTTTTAAAATTGCTGAAGAAGATCTGAAAATCCGTGGCCCCGGAGACCTGCTCGGAACCGACCAGAGCGGATTCTTTCCTCTTAAAATTGCGAATCTGGTCAGAGACTTGTCGATGCTAGATCGCTGTCGGCAACTTGCTGAGACGATTTTGGATGAGGATCCCGAGTTGGATCACCACAAGACATTGAGGTCCAAAATTCGTCCTTATCTCAAGTCTGAAACCCCTCAAAACTCGGGTTAAATCGTAGCCTTCGGTGGGTTGAACTTTTTTTAACACCCGTTTAACGTGAAGGAACTTGAAACGGGCAATCGCAATCTTAATTATTTTTACGGGATTGAATGTGTTAATCTTTTGGATTACCTCGTTCGACGTGGTGTCCGAAGAGGCAGAGGATGATCCCTTGCCACTTAGCGAAACTGCTGAGAAACCTCAGCCTGCCTTGCTGGCTCCCGAAGATACTCTGAGAGCAGGGCGCTCTCTTCTTCTCGGGGATGTTAGTGAGTTGATGAATCGCAAGGGAGAGACTTACCAGAAAGCCGCTTCATCAGTAATTCCGTCAATCGTTCGAGTTCGAATTATTTGGAGAGGAGAGAATGGAGCATGGGAAAGCGAACGAGTCGGAGGTGTTTGTGTCGACAAGAATGGTTATTACGTGGCCCCGTGGAACCGTCTCAGTAAGGGTGAGGCATTTCAGATTGAATTTCAGGATAAAACAACGGTTGCCGCGGTTCTTGAAGGAATGGACCCCGCCTCAGATCTGGCACTGCTGAAGGCGACACCTCGGTTTGCGAGACCGATCAAAATGAGCAACGCAATGGCCGCTCCCTTTGGGAATTCCATGATGTTCATCTGGTTGAATGAGTCAGCTAAACCCAGATCTCAAATTGGCCATCTCAATGGGATTATTTATGAATACCCGATTGCCTTTCCGGAAGCGGTCGTTAGCTATGTTCAAAGTGATATCCTAGTTTCAATCAATGAAGTGGGAGGATGTCTGATTGATCTCGATGGTAGATTGCTTGGAATGCTGACTCGAGCTCCTGATACAGGCAGAGATTTTGTCCCGATGATTTCGGCAGAGCAGATTCGACATATCGCTGAACAGTTGAAACAAAAAGGGTTTGTAGCCCGCTCAGGACTTGGTTTGATGGTTCAAGACCTGGTTGCTGACCTCCGAACCGCATTCGGATTTTCTGAGGAAACTCGAGGGCTGGTCGTAACGCAGGTGGTGATGGGTTCTCCGGCAGAGATAGCTGGAATCCAGGAGGGCGACCTGGTCACACAAATCAACGAGACGAAGGCTGCTTCATCGGGATTCTTTCGCTCGATTATTTCAAGATGGCCGTTGGGCAAGGAGGTGCAGTTGACGGTGATACGCAATGGTGAAACGTTAGAAGTGCGACCGATTGCATCAGTCCTACCCGTTTCTTCGATCGATCTACAAATTGATCCTGAAGAAATCGACTACGAAAATTTTGAATTGGTAGATGATCCGCTAGAAGCCATTTCTATTAAAGATCAGAAAGTTAGCTTTTTTGAATCAGAGGTTAAAAAACCCGTCGTGGTTCAAATCAATTTACGGCAAGCGATTTTCGCCCCGGAGCTTTTGCCTGGTGATGTATTACTGGGAGTGAATAACACTGCGGTGGGTTCGGTTGAAGAAATTCGCCAGATACGAGGAGAGTCATCTGACAAAACCGATGTGTTTCTTCTTCAATGCTATCGTGACGGAAAGGTTTTTTGGTCCGCAGGAAAGCGTCCTTGAGCCAATCCTTATTAATAGTCTAGAAGTCGATAGACTTCTAGATAGATCGGTCCGAGGACGACCAGAGCACTCGCCAAGATAAGGACAATCGCGACCGCGTATGCCATAATGGTTCCAAGCAAGCTTAAGCGGTTCAGAGCTTTACTCGCTTGTTCGATACACCACTTCGCGGCCTGTTCAAAACTTTGATGTAACGTGCCACTCAGTTCGCCGGTATGAATGAACATAAGCGGTTCGTTTGCAAAATAGGTCGTGTCCGAAAGAATTTGATGAACTTCTTTTCCTTCGTTTAGGGATATTAATCCCGCTTGGATGCGGTCTTCGAGCATCGATGAGCCCGAAGCGTGAGCTGCCTGCTGTAGGGCGATTTCCCAGCGAATTGAGGATTTGATCAGAATGGATAATGTGCTGTAAAAGCGAGCACTTTTGGGAAGACGGATGACGGGCCGAATGATTGGAAACCGAAGTAGCTCTTCGAGCTTGATGGCAAGTTGAGTATTTCGACGACTCAACATCCGAAGCATTAGGAAACCCAGGAGTGGGAGATAAATAAGTGAAAGAACTGAAAAGAACCAGATAGCGGCCGCCGGAAGCCCTTGATTTACAGCAATTGGAAACATGGGGAGCACAGCAACTGCGTGAATAATCATTGCAGGGTAAACAAGTTTCACCGCCAACGAGCGACGCCACTGATGCCAGGTCTCGATTTCATCGGCGAGCTGATTTAGAACGACAGAAAGGGTGCCAGATTGCTCTCCAGCTTGGAGCCAATGAATCATCCATGGCTCTATCTTTAGGGGAGATTGCTCGATGGCTGCGCTGACCGGTTTGTTTGCTTCGAATGAATGGGACAAAGAGATCCAAACATGGGGCTGACTGGATTTGCTATCGATCTTTGATTGGCATGCCTTGGTTAGCGGGACGGCAGCATCTATGAACGAAGCGAGATCGCGAAGAATGATCGGTAGCCAAAACACGCTGTGATGATGCGCGAATTGTTTGAAATGCGCACGAAAAAGAAGTCTGTCTAGAATTTACTTTCTTTTACGATACAAGATAAATTCGTCTAAGTTTGGACTTTCCTTCTCTATGTAATACGATTTACATACTACAGTATCGAAGATCATGGCAGGATTTCCTCATATCGCAGTTGTAGATGACGAAGAGGCTATCGTAGAGATTCTGTCTTATTCACTTAAAAAGCGTTTTCCGGATGCAAAAATAACGGGCTTTGGCCGACCTGATCAGGCCTGGGATTGGCTGGGTTACAACAAAGTCGATTTGCTTCTCACCGATTTGAATATGCCTCAGATGGATGGCCGAGAGCTCGTCTCAATGATGAATCAGTGTGCTCCGAAGACACCGGTTTTTGTGATTTCGGGGGCTCTGATGCTCAGTGACTTGAAGGAGCTGGAGAAAGAGTATCCGATGGTCCGAGTTTTTGCCAAACCGTTGCTGACACGCGAATTGATTGTCGAAATGGAGAAGGCATTGAGCAAAGGCGAACTTCCGACAGATAGCCAGCTTCGCGGGCTAGATGTGCTGAATCTTCTCCAACTACTTCATCTTCAAGCAAAAACATGCGAGGTCTTTTTAGAGAGCACCGCAGGAAAAGGGCGATTGGCGCTCAAGAGCGGACAACTGGTTTTGATCGAATACAATGGTGAACACGATGACGATTCGTTTAATAAGATCCTTACCTTGCCAAATCCCGATATTAAGATTGAGCCAATTCAATATTCGGGGGCAGATCTAACTGGTAAGAGCTTCGAGGTATTGCTCTCTGAATTCTGTCGGAAGAGGGATGAGGGAACGCTGCCCAAGCACTAGATAGTCAGAGAGCGCATGCCTCTATTTTTTGTTCTGACCGAGTATCTTGGACAGAAAGTCACCCATACGCCCAGTGATGCGTTTGTCCCTGGAGGTTTCACCGTCGCCAGCATCACCTTTCATTGTGGGAATCCGGTTCGTGTAATGCATTGAGATTTTGGTTAAGGCAGCCATTGCCTCTTGAGCCGACTGAGGGCGCTGCTCAGGTGCCTTTTGAATAAGCCAATGAATCCAGGACGCAAGTTCATCGTTACATGCTGAACTGTAGTGTCGAACATCTGGTGGTTCCTGAGTCATGTGGGCCATGCGGACCACGACCGGGTCTGGATCGGCAAATGGAACTGTTCCAGCAAGCATGTGATATAAAACCAAACCTATCGAGTAGAGATCGGTCGAAGGACCGAGAGGTAGATGTTCTAATTGCTCGGGGGAGATGTAATATACGGAGCCGATCGTCAGCTCATCATGGCGAGTTTCGGTCATTTCGCTAGCAAGCTTGGCCAGACCGAAATCCAAAATTTTGACTGTATATTGCGGAGACGGATGCCGATGCAACATGATGTTTGCCGGTTTCAAGTCGAGATGGAGGCAGCCTTTTCGGTGAGCAGCCCCGAGGCCCTCAAGGCATTGAAACGCGATATTAAAGAAGGTCGACATATCAACAGCACCGCCTTTGAGCTGGCGTGCCAATGTCGGACCATCGATAAACTCAAAAATGAAAAACAAACCGCTATGATCTTGCCCAAAATCATGAACGCGAATGATATTACGATGCCGGATTTCCGACAACAGCGTTGCTTCCCGCTTGGTCTGATCAATAACGCTTTGTGGAATGTTTACGTCATCGCGAAGCAGCTTAACGGCAACTTTCTCTTGGGTTGGGGAAGCAATGTCATCACAGAGATAAACCCGTCCGAGGCCTCCTGCACCCAACAGTGATACTACGTTATAACGACCAGCAATGCGATCACCTGCAAGTAAATGCGACATACAATACGCTTTCTATGCTAACCATTCTCCTGGAAAGATCAAATCTTTCCAAATATTTCGACAGAAGTGGCTAAGATGATATATAAATA
>JBCCKK010000021.1:0-18859 GCA_039027395.1 Verrucomicrobiota bacterium
CTAGATTGAGATCCAATTGTAACATTGAACAATTACTTACTGTGCATCAACAATGTCTTGGCAGCTCTTGAGATCTAGCTTACCACTAGCAAGGGTCGGTAGAGCATCCAATATAACAAATCGTTTAGGCCACCATAGATTCGGAAGGCCCTTTCCTTGAAAAGCAGACCTTAAGGCCTTCTCATCTACTTCACCATCGATTAAAGCTACGAGTGCTTCTCCTTTTGCAGTGTCCGCTTGGCCAAAAATCGCCACATGAACTTCTTCTCCAGGTTGTTTCTGTAGCAACTCCATCAACTCATTCTCAACCGTTCCATGAGGCACCATTTCACCTGCAATTTTTGAGAACCGCGACACACGGCCTTCAATATAAAGAAAGCCTTGCGCATCTAATCGACCAACGTCGCCACTGACATACCATCCCTGTTTGAGAATCTCAGCATTCTTTTCTGGTAGTCCAACGTAACCGCGAAAGATGTTGGGACCCGAATACCAAAGCATTCCACTTTGCCGTAAACTTAGCCGGGCCCCCGTTCCAGGCTCCCGCACTTGCACGGATAGTCCAGGAAGTAGTGGCCCTACACTTCCAACAAGCCGGCCTGGAACAAATCGTCTTTTATGCTCAATTCGATTAACCGCAACAACAGGCGTTCCCTCGGTCATTCCATAGCCTTCGCATACGGGGATCCCAAACTTTTCTTCAAATTCCTCCTTAAGGGCCGGCGGTAGTTTTTCGGCCCCTGTAACCACCATCGTCAGTTCTTCGAGCTGTTCTTTTTTTGCTTTCTTCATGACGGACCGCAAAAATGTTGGCGTCGTGACATACATGGATGGCTTGTAGGTATCGATAACTTGAATGATCTTCGTGAATTCGAGGGGAGACGGCGTTGTTATAACCTTAGTCCCATAGATAAGGGGCCACCAGAGAGTCACTGTAAAACCGAAGCTATGAAACACAGGAAGACAGCCTAAAAGAGACGTAACATCTTCTTTGGGAATCACCGCTTCAATTTGAGCTGCGTTTGCTAAGATGTTGCGATGCGACAATGGAACCCCCTTCGGTTGTCCCGAGCTTCCACTGGTAAATAGTATGCCCGCTTCCTCGTGATCTCCCTTCAAAGGCAATTCAAGTTGATCAGACAAGGCTTTGGCGGATTTAAAAAAAACCGCCAGTCGTTTTTGTAGGACCGAAATCTTATCAAGATTTTTCAGAACCACCGAGATATCGATGATCTTTTCAGGCCAAGGAAACTCTTTTAATCGGTTTTGAAGTTGCTGTGCCGAGATAACCTTTTTGACCTCTCCGGTCTCCATCGCCGATTCCACGGCGGCACGACCGATCGTGAAGTTTAGATTTACCGGAATCTTACCAGCCAGAATACAAGCAAGATTGACGATAGCTGCCGCGATTCCTGGAGGTAGAACAACCCCAATACGTTTGTCCGGCAACATTTTGATCTGTTCAGAGACTTGCCACGCCACTGCGAGCAACATCCCCCCGGTCAGAGATTTACCTCCTTGCCCCGCATCCACAAAAAGTTCTCTAAATTGCCACTTTTTAAGACCTTGAACGCAGGCCCGAGCCAATGTTCCCCGCAAACTCTCATGGTCTTCAACGGCTCTTTGGTTCAGCTCCAGTTGTTTTACTTGGACCGATTCAAAATTGCACTCCGTGGCTGCAATTTTTTCTGAAAAGTAGAGCCGCAGCTTTCGATAAAAAGGCCAATGATTGAGGATCAAATAATCGAGACTCAAATCCACTCGATCGTCTCGGCCTATTTCAATAATACGGACGGGAACTCTTGATTTCGCTAGAACTTCTTCAACAAATTCGGGCTCAAATCCTCGCTGAATCAGAACAACGGAGTTACCGCGAGTGATTTGGTCAACAATCAGTTCACGAGCTTGGACCGTGGCGTTAGCCTGCAGACTCCGAACTTTTAAACCCAGCAAACGAGCAATACGTTCGCCTTTTCCAGAAGAGCGGCGCATTAAAAAGAAAAACGGGTTCTCAGAAAGTTTTTGCAGTGCCAGCGCTTCGCTAGCAGTCGCATTTCTCACAATAAGCAGGTGAGGGTCTTCTGAATTCCACTCGGGCTCGCCAAAAGCCCGAACTGACTGTGCCAATGTTGCTATCTTTCCTAAAATCATGGAAGGGTTTCCAATTCAATTACTTACGCACCCTTTCTCCTCGATCGGCTTACAGTTTTGCCAGCTAGCATGCCATGACATCCGAGCGTGAAAGATAGTGACTCTTGGGACGGCATAGCGCGCAAACCCTTATAAATAAAGGGCAAAATGCGGATAGCTCGATGAAAAAACTGTTGACGGGTGTACACTCCCTTCGATAGAACACCAAGTTATTCACAGGTTATTCACAAGCCAGGTGGCTCAATGGATAGCGTGTAGTTTACCGAAAACCAACAAACTAGGAGTAAGTATATATGGCGATGAATCGTGCTCAACTCGTTGAGCGTATCCAAAAAGAACTCGGAAAAGAAACCAGTAAGGCAGCTGCCGAACGCTCATTGAACGCTGTTCTAAGTAGCATCAAAGCTGGCGTTAAAAAAGAGAAAGCCGTTCAATTGGTTGGCTTTGGAACCTTCCAAGTTAAGACTCGTAGCGCACGCACGGGGATTAACCCAAAAACTGGCGAGAAGATCAAAATCAAAGCTTCTAAAACTGTCGGGTTCAAGCCTGGTAGCGATTTCAAAAGCAGCCTGTAATTCAGCTCATTTTTGAAAAAGAAAGGAGCCCGATTCCGTATACCGGAATCGGGCTTTTCTTTGAGAACCATGGGGAGAGAGCATGGGGAAGGCAAGCAGTCCTCAAAGATCCTTTCACCCTATTAAGACTCCTGCCCGTTCAGATTCATTCAGATTTTCTTTCGTTAAATTCATTTTTTTTTTAGTTTCCCCTGTGGCTGGCGTTGATTTTCTAAAAATACACCAAGAGTTTCCCTCTTCTGAATCCCCCGAAGCTTGCCAGAACGAGGCCATTTCCTGCGTAAATGACCCCAAAATGGTCAATACAATGGATCGGCGGACGTGCTTAGCACTACGTAGCCTTGCTTCACTCGATATCCGCTTTGCTTCTCCCCCTTCGCAGCGAGGCCTCCTCGTCGCAAGCAGTTGTGATTCTATTGACTATCAGGATTTTATAGAAATTTTTCGCCGTTCAGAAGAAATCCCAACCAACCGGTTTTCCGAAGCTACAAGACGATTTCCACCGCTCTGGCTCTTGCAACGTCTTCCCAATATGACAGCCGCTCATATTGCCCGAGAATATAAGATCCAAGGATGCGTTCACACATTTCAGAACTGGCATGCTCCTGTTGACCAAGCATTTGAAATGTTGCACCTGCTGCATAAAAACAGAGAAATCGATGAAATTTTGGTTGTGTGCGTCGAAATTTTACCAGAGTTTCCCGTCTCTTTGGCTCCTGACTGTAATCAAGTAGTAGCTATGAAATTCGATCTGACTGAAGCCGAATTACCTATTCCTCCCTATTCTGTCGCCGACATGAGCTCTTGTATCCATTGGCTTACATCCATTTCCCAATCCTCAAAAGCGTCATGAAAAGGCCTTCAATCTGGCTAGATGGTGCTACAGGAACTCTTGGGCGTGCGCTGGTTGAATTTCTTACCGAACGTCATTACTCTCTCGTTCTGCTGAGTCGAAACGCTTCATTTACTCACCCAAACCATCCTGTGCTGACACTCCCAGACTTAGGTAGCGATAGTGAATCGAAGTTCCGCAATGCGATAAATGAGTATGGTGCACCAACTGGATTCATTTCCGCTTCTGGAATATCATTGAACCGGCTTGCATGCCAAACGACCGATGCTGATTGGAATTCCGTTTTTGCGGCTAACTTGTTCCATCCTACGCGCATTCTTCGATGGATGGTTCCAAGCATGTTCGCGGAAAGGCGAGGCTCGATTATCTTGATTTCCTCTTTGGCGGCCACCAACCCGAGGATCGGGCAAGCTGCCTACGCCGCTAGTAAAGCAGCCCTCGAAGCTTACGTTCGGGCAACTGCTCTAGAATTTGCAAAAAAGAACGTTCGCATCAATGCCGTTGCTCCTGGATTTATAGATTCTAAGATGCTCCACAGCTTGCCAGACAAAGAAAAAATCCAGATTCGATCCAAAATCCCACTAGATCGCTGGGGCACGGCATCAGAAGTTGCTACCACAAGCGAATTCCTTCTTTCCGATCGTTCTTCTTACATCACGGGACAGACTATTTCGATGAATGGCGGGTATGGAATGTAGTTTTCATTTCGCTACACCTCTTTTATTATCAAATGCTGTGGATAAGTCGGACGTTTTTAAAACAGTAGCAACCGAGGTGGCGAATGCGTTGCGGGTCGACATAGACTGTATCGAACCCGATACATTTCTAATTGGAGATCTTGGCGCGGAGTCAATCGACCTTGTCGACCTGACGTTTCGTATCGAAAAGGCATTTCAGATTAGAATTCCAGAAGGCGAACTGTTTGAGGGTTCCTCGCCGTTACCTGAAAATCTAAGAATTCGAGATGTCGTAACGTACATCGACGAAACACTTAGCAAACGTCATTCGTGAATTCACGACCACGGGTTGTGGTGACCGGGATGGGCTGTGTGAGCGCTTACGGAATCGGGACCTCAGCTTTCATCGATGGAATATTGGCCGGGAAAAATACAATCCAGAAGATTTCCGGCTTTGATCCAAAGAGCCTTCCTGTTCAGATCGCTTCGGAAGTTCACTTACCTCATGACGTTACTTTTCCGAATTCGTTGCATGGCAAACCCTCTCAAATGGCCTTTTTAGCGGCAAAGGAGGCCCTTACAAATGCTCATTTCGATCCCTGCAAACCATCTCGATTGAGCATGACCGCATCCATTGGGTGGACGCCTCCTCCTATAGATTTTCTCAAGGACATCGGTTGGACGCAGGATTCAATGCAAAATTGGACGGATCTTCCCGAGTTTCCAGAAAGCCAAGCAGGCTTTAGTGAACACGTTGTCGCCAAGGAAATCGGAGTCAACGGTTCCGTGTTTGCAGATCATGCTGCTTGTGCTGCTAGCCTTCATTCTATTATCAATGCTGCCCGACTCTTAGTTGCTGGAGAAACGGACTGCTGCCTCGCCGGAGGTTCGGATAGTCGCTGCCATCCTCTAGGAATCTTAGGCTATGCAAGGATTGGTGCCCTTAACAAAAGCTATAACGAGAAGCCTTCTCAGGCCAGTATGCCTTTTGATCGGAAACGAAATGGATTCGTTGTGGGAGAGGGCGCCGGATTCCTTTTTCTTGAAACGCTCGAACACGCGAATCAACGTGGAGCTACTCCCATTGCTGAAATAACTGGCTGGGCTTTGAGCAACGATGCCTATCGACTTACCGACCCGTCGGTCGATGGTGAAGGCGCTCTGCACTGTCTGAAAACCTGTTTAGATCGAGCTCATGTCTCCTCAGAAGGAATCGATTACATCAACGCCCATGGAACGTCTACCGTGGCCAACGACCAAATGGAAAGCAAAGTCTATACAAACCTTTTAGAGAGAACCCAGTCGGCCTCCATCTCGTCTTGCAAATCAGCAATTGGACATCTGAGTATGGCAGCTTCCGTCGTCGAGTGTATTGCAACACTTGGAGGAATGCAGAATAACATAGCCCCTCCCACTCGAAACTTGAACGAACCCGACCCTGAAGCAGAGAGACTTGATCTTATCGGCCCTATTGCCAGGTCCATGGTGATACAGACCGCCTTAAAAACGGCCTTCGGATTTGGTGGACAAAATGCGGCCGTCATCTTCGAAAAGCGAATAAAGTCATAGAAAAGTCTCTGCCCCACAATCCTTTAGCAACAGGGTTGTCTCCTCCAAAAAATTCACGTACTCTCTCCCCTTCATGCGAGAAAAAAAGATTCCGTGGTCCACTATCATACGGCTAAGCATCACACTGCTTGGGGTGGGCTACCTTGCTTTCTTTAAAGAATGGGATCAAATCGTTGGTGCCGTTCGGGGAGCCAATGCAGGCTGGCTCGTTGCCGCCTTAGTTGCTTACGGGGTTACCACATTGCTCGGGATCATTCGTTGGCATATTTTGCTAAAGGCATGCCATGCCGGAATGGAATGGAATCGAACCGCTCAGCTGACCATGATCGGCCTCTTCGCAAATACCTTCATGCCTGGAGCCATGGGTGGGGATCTGTTTAAGGCTGTTCTTGCAGCTAAAGAGATTCCTCATATTAAAACCACGGTTGTGATGTCCATCGTTATGGAACGCGCCTTGGGATTCATCGCCATGTTTATTGTTTCGACGATTCTAATTCTCAATCGTTTTGACGCGTTGACCACAGAGCCTGCCACAAAATATGCTGTTGCCCTCTATTTTGTCGTTTTCTTTTTAGTGCTTGGTTTGATGATTCTTGGAACTCGACGTGATATCGGAAAAAAAATTCCGTATTGGGACCGTCTTCCTTTCCAAGAAGCTTTAAAAGAAGCGGGTGAATCATATCATTTTTTCATTCGTCACGTTGCCTGTTTCTGGGGAGGGCTTTCACTATCGATCGCCGCACATTTTTCTCTGCTCTTGAGTTGCTGGTTTGTTGCATGCGCCCTTGGGCTCAATCTACAATTCTGGGATTTAAGCGCCGTGCTTCCTCTCATTGCCCTTACCATGCTCGTGCTCCCATCAATAGGTGGTCTTGGGGTGCGAGAACTCGCATTTCAGCACTTTCTTACCTATGCCGCTATCAATAAGGAAACGTCGATCGCTCTCTCTCTGATCTTCTTTGTTGTCACTCTGACCTGGGGAGGATTAGGTGGTATCGTATATCTCCAGTTTCGAAGCCGGCACCCAGAAAAAAAAGTGTAATTTCGAATTCCGCATTACGGATTTTCTTCTAGATTCTCAGCTCTTATGTCTATGGAAAAAATACAAGATCTCAATGTGCTCTCATCTGAGCGCTTGATTTCTCCCGAAGAACTCAAATGTGAGCTCCCTTCGGATGAACTCCAGAAGTTAACCGTTTCGAATGGTCGAAAAGTAATTCAAGACATTCTCCAGAGAAAAGATCCCCGACTCCTCGTAATCGTCGGCCCATGTTCGATTCACGACCCGAAAAGTGCTCTTGAATACGCGGAACGCCTACTGGCCCTTCATTTGGAGTACAATGATAAGCTTTTTATTGTCATGCGTTGCTATTTCGAGAAACCGCGCACTACGATCGGCTGGAAAGGGCTGATCTATGACCCAGATCTCAATAACAGCGGAAACATTGAGAAAGGACTGCGCCAAGCACGTGAACTTCTGCTTTCTGTTACTGCCTCGGGATTGCCTGTTGCGACGGAGTTTCTGGACCCGATTGTTCCCCAATATATTGGGGGGCTTGTTAGCTGGGCAGCCATTGGAGCCAGGACCACCGAATCTCAAACTCATCGCCAGATGGCAAGTGGTCTAAGCATGCCTGTTGGATTTAAAAATGCGACAGATGGTGGACTACAAGTCGCACTAGATGCCATGGGTGCTGCAATGAACCCTCATGATTTCTTAGGCATTGATACCGCTGGCCATACAGCCATCGTTCGAACTCGTGGGAATGCCTTTGGCCATATCGTACTCCGAGGGGGAAACAAACGGACCAACTACGATCAGCAGAGCATCGCAGAAACGGTCGAGCGACTCGAAAAAGCTAAGCTTTCTCCTGTCATTCTGGTCGATTGTAGCCACGCCAATTCAGGAAAAGTGGCAACAAATCAACCTGATGTATGGAAGCATGTCGTGCAGCAGCGTATGGAAGGAAATACTTCTATTATTGGTTTGATGCTCGAGAGTCATCTTAGCGGAGGGAAACAAGCGTTGGGATCCCCCTCAGATCTTGCCTATGGGATATCTGTTACCGATGATTGTCTAGGTTGGGAGTCGACAAGCGCCTTACTTAGCGAAACCTATCGAGTCCTTTAAAAACGCTTTGTTACAATCATTAAATATCTTGGCTAATATACTGTGACTTGACTTTTTAGTTTAGCTAAACATCATCTTCATACCTTATGGATCCCAAAAGTGTCATGCAAAAACTCATTCGGCTCAACGAGCTCCAGGACAAGATTGACCAGTTCACCCCGAGATCCAAGAAGCGAAAAGAAGCCGAGGAAGAGGCTGAAACAATTCGTCCCGATATTCCTCGCTTTGTTCTCTCCCACCATGATCGTATCCGCAAGCTTGGTAGAAAGAGCACAGCTCCAGTCGTCAACTGGGTATGTCAATCGTGTTTTATCGCGGTTCCTTTAGGGAGTCGAAGCCACATCGCAAAAGGAAATGATCTCAATGTTTGCGAGAACTGCGGCGCCTATATGTTTCAACCTGAAGAAGATAAAGTTACTTCCTAGATTTCTATTTGAATTTTGGTTGGAAAACCTTCCGTTGTGGAGGCTAATTTGCATCCGTTTCAGATTGAACTAAGGTCTATTTATTGATTTACTGGTTCCAGATTGGACCTAACTATTCTGCTACGTGAAGGGAACGATCAAATTTGGAGAGGCGACGCTTGCTGATGTCTTGCAATTCACTCACGTACAAAATACGTCCGGATCCATTCGGCTTCAGGACAGCTTCAGTGGAGAAACAGGATTCATTACCATCTCTAAAGGAGATGTTATCAACTGCAACTTTGCTGGGAAAAAGGACCAAGATGCGCTCCTTGAAATCGCACGACGTTCAGAAGTAGCTTACGAACTTGTGGAAGACGTTCTGGAATCAGAACGCACCATAACACTTAATCTCACCAACTTGTTGATGGACCTTGCCTTGGAGCTGGACACAACATCCCACATCGCATCCAATGATCCCTCTCTCAAAGGGAGATTGGCCATCAATCTTGAAGATCGATCCAACTGGGGTGATTTAGAGTCTTTCTACTACCAAGAATATGAATTTATGGCTTACTACGGTAAGCTGATCGCTGCCGACCTGGGCCACTCCAAAGTACGTGTCTCTGCCTATCAAGAAAATGGTCGAATGACCATGTTCAAAAAAAATGGGGCCAGTAATCTCGAAGTTCTTCGCTCAAAGATCGCCTACCACAAATTGAAAGAACTTTGATTTGAATCTTCGTGAAATAGAATTTGGTCTCAGGGATTTCCTTAATTTTCCAACGGTTGTTGGCGTTTGTTTACAAAAGGGACATGAACCGGTGGTTTCCCTGTTTCCCAAAACGATTGGCACAAATCGCGTCACCTCACTTTGTGAGAACCTTTATTCGTTCTGGGAAGGTTATATGAACAGCGCCCGCCAGCTCGAATACATCTGCTTTGAATTCGATGGAATCCTCTTAGTAATTATCGGATACAAGGATGCCCTTCTTTCATTTTCTTGCCACAATGACGAGGCGGTAGAAATGCTTACGTCGGCGGGCAAAACATATCTGAGAGATAACATCGATATGATTGCCCTGCCTAGTCCCTCTGCGGTTTCAGAAATGCCACCGGATCCAGAGACTTGGCAGAATTGCGTTGCTGGAATCACCGCATGCCTTCACCGATTACTTTCCGCTCCGCAGGCAAAAAACCTAATTGCTCGAGTTGTCGAAAATATGGGCTACACAATGGAAGAAGGGGTTCCCTACTCTCGCTTCCGTGAGTTGGTTTTAGAAATTGCTTTAGAAATTCCTAACAGAAGCAAACAAGAAGCTTTGAAGAACGACTTAATCAGTTTAATTGAAAGCTTATGATCACTCCTACCGACGCCCCCATAACGCCCCTAGACAACTCCACTCTTTATTGGGTCGTTGTCGCAGGAATTCTTATTTTCTTTATGCAGGCAGGTTTTTGCCTATTGGAACTCGGTTTTAGTCGATCAAAAAACTGCCTTAATATTGTAATGAAGAATCTTTTAGATATCTGTATCTCTACCGTTTTCTTCTATCTTGTTGGATTTGGGCTCATGTTCGGACCGAGTATTGCGGGATTTGTTGGAGAAGGGCCCTTTGTTCCCAACAAGACGAGCGTAATCTATGGCCAGACTATGGATTCCACCAGCCCCGCTTGGACCTTTTGGTTTTTCCAGGCAATGTTTGTCGGAACAGCCGTAACGATTGCTAGTGGAGCAATGGCCGAACGAACGAAGTTTATCGGGTATCTTGTCTATTGTGTTTTGATCTCAGCTATTCTCTATCCAATCATTGGTCATTGGTGCTGGAATGGCACCGTGGGTGAAGCGTTTCTCGGAAGCTCAGATAGTGCTGGATGGTTGGCTAAAATGGGATTCGAGGACTTTGCTGGAAGCACTGTCGTCCATACGGTCGGCGGTGCATGTGCCCTAGCCGGAATCCTTGTTGTAGGCCCTCGATGTGGTCGTTTTCTACCCGATGGATCTAGTCGCCTTATCGTTGGCCATAATATTCCGTTAGCAGCCTTAGGAACATTTATTCTTTGGTTCGGCTGGTATGGCTTTAACGGCGGAGCCGCCATGATTGCCGATACAACAATCGGCCGAATACTTGTTGCAACGACGTTGGCAGCAGCCATGGGAGCTACAAGTTCGTCTATTAGTATGTGGATCCATCTTGGACGGCCGGATCCTGCAATTGCTTACAATGGATGCTTGGGTGGGCTAGTCTCTGTGACTGCTTGCTGCCATGTGGTTCAACCTGGCCATGCATTATTGATCGGAACCA
Organism: Verrucomicrobiota bacterium; assembly: GCA_039027395.1. GTDB lineage: Bacteria > Verrucomicrobiota > Verrucomicrobiia > Methylacidiphilales > JBCBYL01 > JBCCKK01. The sequence goes on from JBCCKK010000021.1 coordinate 10,667, forward strand.
TAGCGGGTTTAATTTCAACCTACGGTAGTATTGCCGAAGAAAAACTGAAAATCGACGACGTTGTCGGAGCAATTCCAGTCCACCTCCTTAATGGAATATGGGGCACCCTGTGCGTCGCCATCTTTAATGAAAGTGGGTTCGATCTGAAAATGGTTTATGTTCAAGCCCTCGGCGCACTCGTTTGTGCGGGAACTGCATTTATTGGAGCCTATCTGATCTTCACTGTTATCGATATCACCGTAGGTCTGAGGGTCCCAGATATTGAGCAGCAAGAAGGGCTGGACTTCCATGAGCATTGCGCCTCTGCCTATCCCGAATTTCAGGTGGCCGAACAGGACGACGGGACCACGTAGAGATTTTTTAGTCAAAATCTATCATTTCCTTGATCACAAAAAGAATTGGGCTTTTATAAGGCCATGATTCTGAAGCTATCTCATCTCCGGTTTTTCCTATTAACGACCTTGCTCGTCGTCGCTACTTCGTCGACATATGCAAATGATCGGCTTAAGGAAGTTGAAAAACGTCTACAAGCCGTAAAAACGGATTCACCTCGCGAAACCATGATGAGCTTCATGCAGGCAATGGAAAACTACCGCAAAGGTATTACCAAACATGACCCCCTCTTAACGGCAAGCCTCAACGACGCAATTGATTGTCTGGATACAACACTTATTTCGAAAGTAACCGAGGATCTAACGCCCGAGCAAGCCGCTATCTTTCTGAAGGAAACCATCGACCGTGTTGTTAAAATTGATCCCAACCGAATTCCCGATAATCGCGACGAGAAGGTTTGGCATCTAATCAACACCCAAATAAAGATTCGCCTCATCGAAGAGGGCGATCGAGCAGGTGAATATCTCTTTGATAAATTCACCGTAGAACAGTCACGAGAGATGTTCAAAAAAGTCCAAGAGCTACCCTATGCTCCCGGTTCAGGTAAAGGTGCCGGCTTTCGCGAACCATTCCTTGAGAGAGTCGCTCCCACTTGGGCTAAGCAGACGTTTCTGTCTATTGCGTATTGGCAGTGGATTGGACTTTTCGTCTTTATTCTTCTCGGTTTAACAATGCGCCTGCTGGCTCGGCTGGGTGGAAATATGCTTCACCGCATGACCCAACACACGGACACCGACTGGGACGATCTTTTGATTGAATCCATGATTTCCCCAGTCTCATTACTCGTTGCTTCAGGCATCTGGTATCTTTCATTGTTCGTTCTCCAGTTCGAAGGAATTCCGTTCAAAGTGCTAAATGTGATTATTCAGATCACACTTACGGTTTCTTTGATCTGGGTATTCTACAGTCTGGCCCATGTGTTTTCTGCTTATCTGATGCATTTGGCAAAGAAAACAAAGACTGGACTGGATGACCAGATAGTCAGACTCATTTCGAGAACCCTGAAAGTATTTGTCATCATTATGGGAATTATGCTCGGGATTCAGAATCTTGGAGTTAATGTATTTTCGTTGCTTGCTGGTATGGGTATTGTCGGTTTGGCAGTTGCAATGGCAGCTAAAGACAGCCTTTCTAACTTCTTCGCCTCAGTAATCATTATGTTGGATCGCCCGTTTCAAATCGGTGATTGGATCATTGTCGGCGATAAAGATGGAACGGTCGAAGATATCGGGTTCCGATCCACTAAGATCCGCACCTTCTACAACTCCGTTGTTTCGATTCCAAACTCTGAGATTGCCAATACGGGAGTCGATAATATGGGTCTAAGGAAATATCGCCGTGTCAAAACGTTCTTAGGCGTCACATATGATACCCCCGCTGAAAAGATTGAAGCTTTTCTCGAAGGGATTAAAAATATCATCAAAGCCAACCCAAACACTCGTAAAGACTATTTTCATGTGGTCTTCAATCAGTTTGGTCCATCTAGTCTGGATATCATGCTGTATTTCTTTCTTAAGGTTCCGGACTGGTCTAATGAGTTAGTTGAACGTCAGAATGTCTTTCTGGAAATCGTCCGGCTTGCGGAAGATTTGGGAGTCGAGTTTGCGTTTCCGACACAAACCCTGCACATCATGGATCTCCCCGGTAACCCACCACATGATCCAGGCCATAATCGGGATTCACATCATTTGTCCGAGTCGGTTAAGCGCTTTGCTCCCGGAGGAGAACAATCTAAACCTGCAGGATCAGGCCTATTTGTTCCTCCATTTAAGGATCCAGAACTTAGCTAAGAAGAGTTTACGCTCGCCCATTTGCTTCTTTGCGTAAGCCTTGTAGGCTTTTTTTCATGGAGGATTTACACCAGGCTAATTCGGCTCACGATATCGAGGTAGAAGACCGCGAGGTTTCCAATCTCGCGTATATTCCATATCCGACGTCGACTCTCAGCCCCAATATTACACCTCCAGATCTAAGTGATTTTAAATCGAGAAACATTTCTGAAGTTCAACGGGAGCTTTCTCAAAAAATGGAAGCCATCCGCCGTGAATACATCGAAATCATTGATGCCTATAATTGGAACAAGATCGTTTACGAAAGCCAATTCAGTTTCGAGCCCGTTGTTGGGCAAACGTATCATCTGTATCGGGAAAGTGATACGTTTCGGCTCTCTATGATTGAGCCCAAGAAATGGCCGGGCAAACCGTTCGTGGCATCATTCAGGCTTGGCGCCCGCGGCAATTGGGAATTAGAAGAACTGGCAGACGGATTTGATCTTCACCAATTTATCCTCAACCAAGAGGATTCCTAGTTACGGTTTCAATCACTCTCGACTAACTTAACTTGAATCTGGCGATCAACCGAAATCTGGAAGTTACCATCTTCTGTTTGAATCAACTCACCTCGAATCTCTAGTTCCTGCTCTTCTTTGACCCAAATATCCAAATCCGTACTTTGGAAAACAACTACCCCTCCGGAAATAAGTTTCACTTGAACCCCATTCTTAGGGTCTTCGTGAAAATATAAAAAACCAACTTCCGCTTTCTTGGGGACTCCTCGAACTACAACTTCTCTGCCAACATTAGCATTGAGAAACTCAAGATTAGCCGCATCACCTTGCTCCGTAGTTACTTCTATGTCAGGTTCTGCTTGTAAATCAGCAGGAGCCTCTTCGGCAAGGGCGGGGGCCGTAGAAGCGGTCTTCCAAATATAGGCCAAGGCACCTGTCATCACCATTGCTAAAACAATCGCAAGAATCTTAACCAATGGAAATTCATCATGATTCCGAGCTGTGGTGGAGACTTCACCCGTTGCACTTCCACGCTCAAGCATAGTCTTCACTGACTCCGCATTGTCTTTGTCGAGAACCACAACATCACTTTCTGTGAACTCCTTCTTCATTATCCACAGAGCGAGCTCTCGGCGTGCCTTTGGCGGCAAGCTCATGAAGCCTTCTTTGACTTGATGCGGTGTCATATCTTTATTGTTTTACCACGCAGACTAGGAGTAATCAACGGCTCGACTAACAAAAAGTTGAGGGGCTGAAAAGAAGAGTTGTACAGATAAAAACCTTATAAATTTCTGTAACCTTATTAATTGCGGAAACTTACAAAATATTTGTCCATGAATCTGAAAATATAATTAAGTCTCAAACTAATACATTGCTTGGTTTTTAAAATGTTACAGCCTATACCGAAAAGGTATGAGCATACTCGAAATCATTCTTGCCATCTTTCTTCCACCCGTTGTTGTCTTTTTGAAACGCGGAGTCGGCCTCGATCTCGTTATCAATATCCTATTGTGGGTTTTCCTATTTGGTATCGGAGGAATCATTCACGCTTTTTGGATTCTCTCGAAAAAATAATTTCTAGATTTCGACCAAACACTTAAACCTCCAACAACTAGCTCTCAAGGCCGGTGTTTGGAGGTTTATTTTTTGTAGATAACCGCTTTGTTTTCGATCAGGTCATCACACGCCTGAATAAACGTGACCTGCGACAACCCCGAACAAGACCAAACTTGCCCAAGCCCTAGATCCTGTCTTTCACAGATTTCAAAGATCCGCTTTCCTTCTTCAGGATACTCAAGATCAAGCCCATCCAAAGAATCGACAGCTCTCTCTAGTGAACCCACGAGGTCTTTATAGTGCGTTGGAGCCGAACTAAAGTTGTCTCTCAAAACAGCTCCCCGCATCAAGATGTCATCAACAGGCTCATCGAGTTCAAATCCCGACTCAGCAGGCCGTGAGGGAGTTTCTCCCCGCCTGAACGAGAATGCTCCTTTAAGCTTCTCTTCCATAAATAACTGCCAACACGCTTCCATTCCCTGGAGGTGTCTAAAGCGGGCATGAAGAATACGTCCTTCTCGAAAGAAGAAGTTTCCCAGCCTTTCTTTATGTTCGTCGACAATCCGGATCTCACCTGTAGCACCGCTTGTTGCCACGGTGTAAAAAACGGAAATCAAATCGAAATTAGGAAGCTTTCCACTGAGATCCATACAGATCGAATTGAACGCAACGTTGTGGGTCGTATTTGCCAGTCGGTGTGCTAAACGGAAGGCAATATAAGAAGCGAAGCCTGGAACCGAATGCATTAGCATGAAGAAATGACCTGCTACGATTTTTCGATAATACACGTCAGCAGCAGCTCGGATCGTTGCACTCCGAACATTTTGATTCATGACTCCCAGTTCGCCGATGATGTCCCCTTTTCCTAGGTACGTTATAGGAGGTGTTGTTTTAGCATCGTGAGTCTCGATTAAGACTTCAACGACGCCATCTTCGATGATGTAGACATTATCGGGGTCTTCGTTTTGCTTGATCAGCGTTTTTCCGCTGTAACACCATAGATGCTCACTGTGGTCGTTGACTTTCTTCTGTTCTTCCGGGCTGAGAGTATCGAAGAACGCTTGAAAACTTGCATCTCCAAGGTCTAAAGAATCAAAAGGTCCGGGTGCCATAGCTTGTGATGGTAAACAGAGCACTCGCTCAATGCAAGCGATCACACGTCACCATAACTTAGCAACAAGCGCCCCCATCACAACACTGCGAAGCATCCGTTGTCACATCATAATCTATCCCTTTTGTCTGACGCGGATCTCTCTTTGCGTTGGATTCACAGTTGAATGGCGCTGCTTCTTCCTGGCGAATTTCTTGAACGGGATCAATGAATTCAAAGTGATTTTGATACGGAGACTTTTTATAGAGTTGATACGTTTTATCGCAAACTGCATAACGTCCTCCTCGAATCATCCGGTGCCCATCATCATCTAACACTTCTTTAAATGGCCCCCGATAGATCACGGCCTGATTTCGCTCAAAACAGTCACCCTGTTTCCCTTTGAAAGCTTGGACCGTCATCGATTTAAACTCGATTCCTTTGACAGTCTGCCAAGGCTTCTCATCGAACTTTAGGATTTCAATCCCGTAAAAACCGGCATCTTCAAACGCTTGAATAAATCCTTCTTCGGTGAATGCTCCTGAAATACATCCACTCCACAATTCTGGATCACTCTGCAATTCTTCCGGAACCTCCTCGTCGCTAACAATATCCGAGATAACTGCGCGTCCTCCCTTTTTCAGAACGCGAAAAATCTCTTGAAATAGCTGTCGTTTGCTACGGTTTTCAACCAAGTTCAAAACACAGTTAGAAACAACGACGTCGACTGAGTCAGTTTCCACCAGTGGAGACTTAATTCTCAAATCTTCAGCAAGACTCTCTGCACTTAAGAAGGCTCCTGCATCAGCTATTGGAGACGCTTTGAGTTCCTTGTCTAGAAGATCAAGATCGAGTCCTAAATCCTGAATTCGCCCTTTCCGAAACTCGACATTGCTATATCCAATTCGTTCTGCGACGACTGGTGCATTTTTACGAGCAACATCCAGCATGTCATCGGTCATATCAACCCCAATCACTTTCCCTTCCGAACCAACCACTTGAGACGCGATAAAACAAATCTTCCCAGTGCCGCTTCCTAAATCCAAAACCGTTTCTCCCGGCTTCACATATTGACTAGGATCTCCGCAGCCATAGTCTCGCTCGATCACTTCAGTAGGAATTACCTTCAAATACTCCCGATTATATTCCACAGGGCAGCAGAGCGCTTTTTCTTGGGCCTTCGCCGCATCACTATACCGTTCCTTTACCGATTGTTCCTTTTTCATGATTTTTTCCTCATACTAGAGGTAGGGAGTCACACGAGTTTGTGGAGTGTGGCCTACCATTAGGTATGCTTTATCGTCTTGTTGCCAGGTAGCTGTATGCAGATCTCGAACAACAGCCAAAACTGTTTCATTGTTAATGGGCAAATGTTTTAAGCCTTCATTCTTTAAATCCATCACAAATAGATGAACTACATCATTTCCATTCCCATGGAAGCAGATCAAGGTAACCGGCCGACCTTTCCATTCAAATGTCTTGCATCCCATCGTTGATAATTCAGCCAATGGAATATCTGCGCCTCCCAAAGATGGGGCATCCTGATTCATTAGCCAAGTTTCAATCTCCCCAAGTGTTTTGGACTGCATATCCAGATCAAATCCAACGCGAATGAGTCCTGTCGTATCATTTCGGAATTCCGCTAAGACGGGTTGTGCAACTTGGGTTCCAAACTGACCTAAGAAGAAAAGCCCTATTGAAAACAGCAATACCGCAGCAGCTGCAAGCCATACCGGTTGCTGCCACCAGATGGGAGGCTCGATTAGCTTACCTCCCGTTAGAACGGAGACTTTAACCGATTCGTCGACTGGGAATTCGTCTAGTTTAGAGGAAATTGCCTGGTCCATGGCCAATTCCTGGCGGAACCACGCTTCAAGCTCGGGGTCTTTTTCCATAATAGAAAAAGCGCGCTGCATGTCTGAATCCTCGGCATCTTTGCCGTTTGGGCGATAGACACTCAAAAGAAGTTTCGCCTCTTCCCTATCCATGGGATCTCTCCTTTCGTGCTTCTTGTTCCAGCGAAATAATTTTTCTGCGCTGCCGACCTGCTTGAGCTGCTAGTAGAGTTCTAAGCTGCTCTTTTCCCCGAGATAGCCGCGACATAACAGTCCCAATAGGAATGTCTAAAATCTCTGCGATCTCGCGGTAAGAATGATCTTGAAGATAAAAAAGCGATAGCGGAGCACGATACATTTCATCCACCTCGCCTAAAACATTCATTACAGCTGATCCATCCATCTCATCAACGATCTGTGGGGTAATCGAAGGCAACTCGTGCTCGGCATCCTCCATTTCAATGTGCGGAAACCGTTGATATCTTCTTCGTGACCCTAAAAATTCTCGGTGCAGCGTGGTAAAGAGCCAAGTCTTTACCTTCGACTTGTCTCTAAGTTGCTTACCTTTCGTTGCCCACTTATAAAATGTTTGTTGGGTTAAATCCGATGCATCCGCTTCTCGTTTTGCTAAACTATAAGCAAAACGATAGAGCGGCTGATAGTAGGTCTCTACTAACGCATCAAAATCAACTTCCATTTCAGTATGATCCATTGGACCTCCTTTTATTCCGGAAAGTGCAAATTTTCCTAATAAAAACCTGCTAAGAGTTCTTGCCACAGGTTTTCGAAGAATCCAAGAACAGATGTCACCTGAAATTGTGAGTTGTTCTCTACACATTAATGGGAGACTTCTTTGTATTTCTTTGAATAAACCTGCCGTCTAATCAGTCTTACCTGTATGGATTTGCTAAAATACTCATTTATCTTTCTTGCTATAAGTTTCATCCTAGCATCCCCTGATTCCGGATATGCTGGATCTTCACTCAAAAAACTCAGTAAAGACCTGGTTAAGTTGGAAGATGGAAAACTGATCAAAGCCAAGGATCTGGATCTTTCCTCCAAAAAATACGTCGCATTCTATTATTCAGCTAACTGGTGCCCTCCCTGTAAGGGATTCACTCCGAAACTGGTGGAGTTCTACGAAACCATGACCAAAAAATATGGAGATCAGTTTGAAATGGTATTTGTAAGTAGCGACTACTCTGAAGAGGCCATGAAGGAATACATGGAATGGGGAAAGATGAGTTGGCCCGCAGTTGATTTCAAGGATCGCGAAGACGGCTTTCTGCGTGATCACTCTGCTCGCGGAATTCCCTACTTGGTCGTGCTTGACCAATCTGGAAAGGAGGTTCTCGGAAAACCTGAAGGTGAAGATTGGGTCTATCCTGGAAAACTTCTTCCCGATTTTGAAAAACTTCTTAAAGAGGGGTAAACCCTTTCTTAAGAAGAGGCTTCATTATTTTTGTCTTTTCCATAGGATCACCTAAGCGATAAGTTATAGTAATGATTCAGCCGAGAGGTTCCCGCCTGCA
>JBCCKK010000022.1:0-18413 GCA_039027395.1 Verrucomicrobiota bacterium
ATTAGCTACATCATCCCGCCGAACCATGTTGGCTAAATCCAAATGGATACGTTCGAAGACTCGAGTTGCCAAAGATGCACTATCCAGTCTGGACTGGCTGTGGTTGATGGATTGCCGCGAGACGTCGACAAATGTTACAACAACGAACATGATTATCGAGACAAGGGTGATGGCCGCAAGTAACTCGATAATCGTGAACCCTCGGGAAGCCCGCTGAAATATACGAAGCTTTGAACTAGAGAAGTACGGCAGCATAGATGGAGATGCAATTTGAGTAGTTGTTTGGGATAGGCGTTGAGCCTGGAAGTCCCCAAACCACATCTATCATTACTTCATAGCAGCCCTTTTCCCCCCCATCTGGACTGGACTGAAGCACTTGGACCTGGGCGCGATGGTTACCCCCTTCCAACGACTGATTTCCCGAAAGCGGGATTTCTATTGCATTGGCGTTTTTTTCAAGCCGAATCTCATATCTCGGAGAAACATACATACTCGTCTCGGACCCGTTCACAGTTTCAGATACCATGTTGGCCTGTCTAAGATCAGAAGCAATCAGTGCTGCGGTTCGCATTGCAGACGTAGATTCTCGGCTGTCACGATTTGTATCTAAACCTATAGGAAGAATGGCGATCAACGTGGTGAGTGCGAAAGCAAGAATGCCCAATGCTAGTGTTACTTCGACTAACGTGAATGCGTTCTGTTTTTTTCGACGACCAATGCTCTTTTTAAGATTCATGGTGAGATTACCTCCACATTACCACTCAGTGTAGAGAAAAGAATCTGAGCCTCTTGGTCTGCAACCTTTTGATTCGACAAAGAACAGGCAAGGTAGCGATTGACAGTTCCACTAGCGGACGCAACTCCAACTCCGTTTGGCCGGAAAACAACTCCATTGCCAAAGCTGAACGATTTTCCCCCTATCGTTTTGGTAAGAGTGGGTAAGTCATTTGATGCAATATTACCGACCCCACTCAGCGAAGACTGGGCGAACGTCATACTTTCTAAGTATAACAGCGATTGGGCCAACTTCCAATCCGAGGAAATACTACTATTTTCTCCTGTTTTCGAGACAAAGATACCAGCTGCAATAGAATTAGGTCGTTCGGGTGATACAGAAAAGCCGATGCGTGCATAGGTATTAAGGGTTAAAGCCTGAGCTCGAGCTAATTTTATGGATGTTTTTACACTGTTACTTGCTTCTAATGCACCCGGGCGATTTACCCGTTGAACGCCAACGATGCTTAAACTCATTAGAAATGTAATAATTACAATCACGACTAGAAGTTCAGTAAGTGTGAATGCGGTGCAGTTCGTAGATCTTGTTCTTTTCGCGTTTAACATATCGGTTGCGGTCTGATACCAAATGATTGTCATTACATAGTAAAGATTAGCAGAACATTTGGCAAAGAGGCATCCATGTAACCTGTTTCAGAGACGTTCTGGGGTGATGGAACAGGTTTCATCTGCTGGTGCTTGTCTAAAGGATGATTTAGATCGAATCTGGATTACTAGGGTTTTTTCCAAAAGTAATGAAGATCAATTTGAGAGACGGATCATTTAGTAGTTTTGGATCATTTGTTACACTACAATATCTGCCAGAATCCTGGAATCGGCCTGGGCTCATTTTAAGATCTGTTCGCAATTCCGAAAATATTCGTGAAGTTTTTGTCGTTAAACTTGTTCGTGAGAATATCGAACTTCCTAGCGAAGCGACTGCTGATCCGGTTAAGCTCGATCTGAGCGCAGTTGATGGCACCGCAACAGCTGAGTTTACATTTGCCTCTCCGGACCATCTTCATTTTAAGGTGCAAGGTGCAGATCTTGTGTTCGAAGCTGTCGAGGGACAAAAACAAGTTGGATTCAAGCTTCCGGACGGCGATTTTGTAGCCAATGTTCCATCGTGTTCGACGCAATTTTTATTCACTCAAGTTCAGGGGATTTTAGAACCCGAGTGGTTTCACCAGGTAAGGACTCAAGATAAACGGCGTAAAGAATCTCTTCCTGATGGAGCTTGGGTTACGGTTCGATGTAAGGCTCTTAAAGGGCACGCAGAAGGAATCATGGAGGCATATGAGACATCGGCTAATCGAATTTCCTTGGGAATGACGTTTGATCAAGCGGCATCGTGTGCTCAAGAGCGATGGGAGGAGTGGGTTTCTAAGACGCCCGAGGTGCTAGAGACTTATGAAGAAGCGGCTCATTTAGCCATGTATGTGAATTTTTCTTCCGGAATCCGTCCAACTTCGTTAACCGCTATTCGGCGCCCAACGATTCTCATGAGTAAGAATTGGATGACAAAATGTTGGAGCTGGGATCATTGTTTTAACGCGGTCGCCCTGAGCTATCAACAACCCGATTTAGCCTGGGATCAATGGATGACTTTGTTCGACCATCAGAGTGATGATGGGGCACTTCCAGATTTTGTTTCGGCGGATGGGGTCGGGTTAAACTTTTGTAAACCCCCGATTCATGGTTGGGCGTTGGGGCGCATGATGGAGCAACCTGGACTGCTCGATCGTGCTCGCACCGAAGAAGCACTTCACGTTCTCATAAAGTGGACCGATTGGTGGTTTCAACATCGAGATAGCGATGGGGATGGAATACCCGAGTATCATCACGGGAATGATTCAGGATGGGATAATGGAACCGTTTTCGACGAGGGATTTCCTGTAGCTAGCCCCGATTTGCCTGCATTTCTCGCGGTACAATGCGAAACCATTGCAAAGCTCTCGGAGAGTCTGGAATATAAGGGGCAGAGTCGTTACTATCGCAAATACGCACAGCTTATCGTGGATCGAATGGTGAGCACGCTATGGAATGGTGAGCAATTTAAAGCACGTTTGGCTGGAGCAAAAGATCATCTTGAGACTGGGGATAGCATGCTCCCGTTCATGGCATTGATAGCTGGAGAGCTTCTCGATTTACCATATCGAGAGCAAATGGTGAAACGTTTCTCGAAAGCTGGCCAGTTTTTATCAACATGCGGGGTGTCTACGGAAAACATGCAAAGTTCCCTCTACATAGAGGATGGTTATTGGAGAGGTCCCGTATGGCCTTCTTCAACCGTTCTTATTGCGGAGGCTCTTCTCAAATCAGGATATAAGAAAATCGCATCTTCGATAGCCAAGGCATATTGCGATAATTGTAGGCAGACCATGTGTTTTGCCGAAAATTACAATGCTGAGAATGGAACCCCGCTACGAGACCGAGCTTATACGTGGGGGTCCAGTGCTTTTCTGTTTTTTGCACATGCATACCTCAATGATCCAAAGTTTACTGAGGCTGATCAGGAAAAATCGGAACTTGTATTGAATTAGACTCGTCCTGACGGGTCGTCACCTTGCTTAAAAAGCTAATATCTGTATTGTAGTGAGTGTGTTGGATTCCAAATATATGGAAATCGATGAACACAAGCGGGTCACTTTAAGTGATATTGCTGCGGCAACAGGCCTCAGCAAAGCGACCGTCTGCCGCGTTGTAAATAAGTCAACGGCGGTTTCTGCAGAAACCGAGGCTAAAGTCAAAAAGGCAATTCAAGAGCTACACTATCGTCCCGACCCCGCCTTAAGCGCATTAGCGAAACATCGGTGGGGACCCGTGAGTGAGCGGATGAGCAATTATTCGGTTGCATTGGTCATGGTAACTGAACCAGAAAGTGGAAAAGATCATGATCGTATAAAGCTGGTAGAAGCCTTTGATCGGCGTGTTCACGAACTGCAGATGCACTCAGAAGTGTTTTATCTCAACGACTTCAAAAACCCGGCTACCTTGGGTAGAATTTTATACTCTCGAGGATTTGAAGGAATTCTTGCCAGTGTCGCACAGCCGATGATTGATTGGAGATTTCCCTGGGAGCGATTTGTGGTTGTTACGGTTGGCTATGATCATCCGGCTCACCAACACCACAGTATTTGTAGCGACTGGGCAGAAGCCGTGCGGCTGACATTTGACAACGTCATGAAGACCGGCGCAAAACGCCCGGGATTCGTTATGATGAACCACCGGCATCCGGTTCTCGACCAAATTATCTGGGATGCAATGTTGGGCTGCTGCTATGAGCTTCGACAAACTCGAGATGTGGATATGGTTCCATTTCGAATTGGGCCTCGGGAGGGGCGAGGAAAAGAGTCCGCTCGAAGTAAATTTGCTGAGTGGTTTAATGATTATACGCCAGATGTCGTTATCGATAGTAATCGAATTGCCATTTGGTGGATGAAAGATCTTGGGATTAAAGTTCCCACAGATGTAGGATACAGCTCTCTACTTGGTCCCGGTGAAGCGGACGGACTTAGCTACTCAGGGATTCGTCACCATTACGATATTCAGTGTGAGATTGCTTTGGAAAAGATTCTAGCTCTCCTTCAGCTCAACCGGAGAGGTCCTTCTCAATTTCCGGTGAGGTCATTACTGGGATGTGGATGGGCCGAAGGTCATTCCCTAACTAAATCAAAGGAATGACCCGTAATTAATAAAACAGACTAAGTGCTGAGAATTCTTGAATTCGTATTCTGAAAAAGCACAAAGACTAAAGCCCTGAAGCGAACGAATTTTCTGAGGAGTTCACCGTCTTCTGCGGACGAAACCCGGTCGGGAATTTAGCAGTTGCATCGGGACTAACCGCTTGGGCCTTCAAGTCTTCCGCATATAGGAAGGCGTATGTCATAGCTGCGGGGCCAACCGTTTGATTTATTGTGAATTCCGAATAAATCTCAGCTCGATTCCCCCAAACATCACGCCAACTTCTCCAAAGTGGCCAACGCTTTTCTTCATCTACATTTTTTGGGAGTCCAGGATAAGTGCGCATCGGGGGGCCAAATCCATAAATACCAATGCCGATGACTGCATTATCTAAAGGATCGTCATCTATCCGATTCTTGTAGAGAAAGTAGCTAATTTCTGGACGATCGGGAAACCGATATCCGGTGCTGGTCATAAATGTCTGCGAGATCGGATTTGTGCCACAATGCCAATCAGCATTGAAAGATACAGCATCTAGATACTTTTTCTCCTTTGTAAGTGCATATGCTAATATAAGGACTTCTGCGTTGTTGATTCCTTGGGCGCGTCCCCACCCAACATGGGTTCCATCTCCGTTGCTCATTCGGTAACCACCTTCGGAGGTTTTTCTTACAAATTTATCTGCGCCGAAGGCGTTATTGCGGAGTAGCTGTTCACGAAACTCTTTTTGCAATTCAGGATCCGCAGCGTCCGCTTGGAGATATGGCCAGAGGGGAAGGGCGAAGTCATCCCAATAAATGGCTTTCTTGTGGTTAGCGACAATATAGTCGTTATAGCGCTGTTCACCGGTAGTTTTCAAAAGCTCGCCAGCTGCCCAGACAAGCCGAGGTATCCAAAGGTCTTCCTGTTTTTTATGGTAAACCAATGGAAATTCCTCGGTAGTATGCTCTTCCCAAACTTGCTTGGGTGTGCGTTCGGAAGCGTAATCAAAAGCTTTGCGAGCGGCTTTCAGCAGTCGATCTGCCTTCTTTTCATCAAAAGGTTGAACGACTCGAGCGAGTTGGGCTGCGGCCGCGGCGAATGTTGGCGTTGAAGCTCGGGCCGGTGGCAGTATTCCATACGGAGGCATAGGGGCGCCCTTTTTCCCGCCCTCCAGGTTTTGGTGGCGAGCATCACATTGATTCACTCGACCTAGAGGAACCGCACCCGAAGGAAGTTGGTATTCCAAATGGAAATGAATACCGAATAGAGCTTCATCGATAACATCTGGTATTCCATTGCCACTTTCTGGGAGATTGAGCTGATTGTCTTTAAAGACTTCTGGGTAAAGTTCGTAGATCATTATCAGCTTCGCTGTAGCAGGTAAGTGATAGGCAAAGGTGTCAAAATCAGCAGCGTCATGATAACCGCCTCGGAATGTCTTAACATCATTGTCTTCTGGAGTAATAGGTCTAAAGGTAGCGTGCATGTGAGCGCCGTTCAGTGTCGTATCTGATTCCGAGGTGAATGCACCGTCTCGATGGATCTGAACGTGGGTAGCCTCTCGAGTAATTGCAGTCCAAGGTGGTCTGAGTTCTTGGCCGCAACGCTGGTGAAAAAACGCTCTTGCAGCATGATAGAACCGTTCAAAAATAGGATCTCCGCTGACATGAAAGACTTCGGATGAACCTAGCCCCGGCACTAAAATCCGATAGGAGCCCGGCTCTAACTTCGATAGATCCATTTGATAAATATCCTCGCCGGATAGCTCATGATTTAGGCTCCGCTCCGTAATGGCTCCTTCTAAGACCCGTGTTTCATCAGAATCTTGAATGACTTGGAAGGTTTTATAATCCGAAAAATCAACCGTGCCTGCGCTTCCTGCCCACCATCCCAGATAGGCGTAGCGTTCACTTGCCGTTGCTGCATAAGACGTTTGGTTAATTTTGATAGCTTTCGTCGTTGTTTTGGCCTCGTCATAATGGAATTCGAGCTTTTTGGTAAAGCGAGCATCTACTTTTGCGCCGACCACATCTACTGTGTAAATATTACCTGAAGCGAGTGGCTTGGGCAGTTTGAGATAGTAGTCATGCCTTAAGACATTACCTGCCGCAATCATGGGCCATTTGTTTTTGGCGTCCAAGCTATTGAACCATTCATAGCTGGCTCGATCGACGGCTATCGGGTGGGTTTTAGATTTATAATTGGGATCATCATCGCATTGGATAGAAAACCCCTCAGGTTTTTGAATTTCTTCGGGCATGGCTCCAAGTTCAGAGCCACCGTTGGCCAACAAACCACCTGGAACGATACCTCCATCTACCGTGACTGACAGCAAATCAGGGCGAATCATTTCAATATCAATCATACCGTGAATTAGGCCTGCTTCGATGGCAAGAGCGTTACCCTTGGGTGCATGCTTGTGCATTTGTTTGCCTAAACAGTTAATTGTCAGTGCAAATGTTACAATTGCGATCAAAAGGATGGAACAATTGCCTTTAGAAAGTGCGAGAAGTCGTTTCATAAAGATAAAATAGTAATTTATCTGCGTCTTTGATCCAATGGACGTCCAATGAAACCTGTTTCAGAGGCTAAGAGCGGATAATTAAAGAGCAATAATTCATATTAATCACGTGAATATTCTGAAACAGGTTTCATATCGTTTTGTTCGTTCTGAAGAGGTAACTAATATACATTTATATCAACACAAGTTTAGGAGATTTATTAAGAAAGGGTTAAATTAATGAGATTATATATGCGAAAACTATCAACTCAAATGCAGCATTTGTTTACAGCAAGCTGTGTCATCAGTTTAATATTAACGGGGTCGGTTCAAGCAGCGGTCATTTTAAATGAAACGGATCCTAATGCTGCTGACTGGCATTATGCGTCTGGGGGAACAAGCCCATCCATCACTGGGGGCAGTTCTCTGACTGTTGATTTTGGAACAGGTGTTGGAGGCAATTCTGCTTATGCGTTTAGAAATTTTTCAACAGCAGCGGTAGGAATTGGTGATTCTATTAGCGTTTCTTTAGATATCACGCCGAATGCAAATACGGAAACGTTTCACAGAAGGTTAGTGTTTTCATTGTTTTCTAGCAATGGACAAACTCAATTTAACGCAGATCAGTCGGGGACAGATTTCTTTTCCAGGCAATATACTTCGTTAAATGTTCAGACACCACTCGACACGCTCGGGGGCTCATCGTTTAATCAGTCACGCGTCAATGGTGGCCGTCATCTTAGTAGTGGATTATCTGATAGGAATATTTTGACAGAAGTATTTGGAACAACTGCTGACTCGGGAATTTTTTCTCCGACTGCTGGTTTCGAGCAAACCTTAACAAGCTCATTTGCTCTCACCTTGACTCGGAATTCGATAACGGAAGTAGCAGTTAGTTGGTCCGTAGATGGGACTCCTGTCACGTTTTCTGGAGGCACATTAACGAACGCCTCATGGGATGCTACAACCTGGGATGACTTTGACGGGATTGCTATTGGGTTTACATCCAACAATGCGGCAGATAACGCTGGATTTACTTTGGATAACTTGAACATTACAACAACTCCTGTTCCGGAACCCACATCTTTTGCGCTCATTGGTGCTGGAGGATTATTGCTGTATCTTTTCAGAAGAAGCGCGAAGAAAGATTGAAGTAGCTCCTAAACTAAAACTCCTCAGATCTCTGTTATTAAGAGATCTGAGGTTTTTTGTGAACACCTCGATGATGGGTTTTGAAAAAATCAGGCTTATCTAGAAAAACAACAAGCAGACCTAAATTGCTTTCCCTCGAGATGTAGCGGCGTCGATTTTATCTGCTGCGGGTCCTACAGGAGGTAGGGGTATTTGATTTTGATTGCGGCAGTATGCCTGATATTGGTTATAGGTTTCCGTCCCAAATTCATCCGTGACGGAATAATCTAAAATAAAGTCATGATGCGTGCTGAGAAAGTCCCACAACCGGGTATCTAAGCGATCATGAACCTCTTTATGTTCAACATCGCGCGCTAAATTTTTAGTTTCATTCGGATCTGATCCTAAATCATATAACTCGGTAAAAATAGGCTCCCCCGAATCATAAACGGGGTCGTCAAATCCCCGATGCTTACTTGCGCAATCACCCCGGGGGTTCAATGAGTAAACGCTGGGAACAAAATTTCGGATAAATTTGTAGCGCTGGGTCCTCAATGCTCGGGTGCTTTCCATCATATGAGAATAGATCGTTGTTTCTTCCGTGTTGTCGTCATGCTCAAAGAGTTCGCCTCGGATGTGGGGAGCTAAGCTGCGACCATCAGCGTCTTTCATGGGACTTAAACCGAGTATCTCCCATACGGTTGGCAAAACATCCACGTGGGTCGTCAATGCATCGACACAATGATTTTCCGGAAGACTTCCGGGCCAGCGAAGGATCCACGCGGTTCGGGTTCCTGGGTCATAACAGGTTCCCTTGGCACGATCCAATCCGACCCCATGATCGACATTCATCACAATGAGTGTGTTCTCCGCAAGTCCGGCTTGATCTAAGCTATCTAAAATGGCTCCCATCACGCGGTCTCCTCGATGTAATAGACCTTGGAGTGTAGCAACACATGCTTGATCTGCTTCGGATCCGCCTAGGTAGGCAGGCTCAGCCAGCCCTTTAGATGTGTGTTGAACTGGGGGATAGTGTTCATTGGGCTGAGGAGGAGTATCCTGAAAGAAGCGGCCAAGATGGGCTTCAAAGGTTCCAATTTGGGCAAAAAAAGGTTTTGAATTTCCTTTTTGTTGGTGGATCCATTTCCTGATGTAGCTTTGCAATAGGTCACCGTGGGGCCACGGGTGGGTGGCGATTTTTTCATAGGGCTGAATGATCGCATTCACATGTTCGTGGGCACATTCATGTTGTACACCAAAGAGGGCTGTGTGGTAACCCAGAGCTTTTAGTCGAGGTGAGAGATGTGGCACGGTTGGATGGATGCGGTTTGACCAAGCGTTATGGGTTAATCCCATTACACCATTTTCTTGGCAAAACCTACCGGTCATCATGGCAGCTCTCGAAGGGGAACAGATGGCACAGGCACTAAAGTTATTAGCAAATCGGACACCCTCTGCAGCAAGCCGATCAACGTTGGGTGTGTTAACTGTTTCATGTCCGTAACAGCCAAACCAGTCGCCAGCATCATGCCAGGTAAAGAAAATAATATTAGGAAGTTTTTTGGGGTTCATAACGCAGTTATGGGAAATACCTCCCTAAGTTTGACTGTCGGCGCGAGTTTGGCGAGGTATTCGTTTGTTTTGCGGCATGCTATTCCCAGTAAAAGTATCCTTTGATAAAACCTTCGGGCGGTTTTGCAGTAACAGTCATGCCCTCGGCGCAGCGCGTTGTCGGCCATTTGTGGGTAATCAAGTTGGATTGGTCGAAGACACCCGCTTTCAAGAGTTCAACACTTTTTCGCCAGATTCCCGGAAAATCTGAATGGCTTCCTGGATTGCATATTAAGATTTGGGGGGCCTTTCCCATATATGGGGCCCAGTTTACGGTTTCCTGATTGTGATGACGGTGGTCGGCAAATACGACGACCTTGCCACCCATCCGGCAACAATTAACGGCCTGAGAAATCATTCCGGCAGCGCCTGTTGCTTCGATGACGATGTCATAGGGGCCCGACTCGGCAATATGATCCGATAAGGCTTGTTTAGACGGATTGTGAGTATGGGTTGCTCCCAAGGACTTAGCGAGTTCAAGTTTATGCTCTACATAGTCACTAACAACAAACTCGGCACACGGTGATCGTCGAAAGATCTGGGTTAGGAGAAGTCCCATATATCCGGAACCCAATAATAAAATTCGATCGGCTGGCTGGGGGTTTGCACTGATCAATCCATTGAGAGCGCATGCAGCAGGTTCTGAGATCCACTTCTCCCCGGACAACGCACAGAGAGGATCAAGTGCAACCGCCCAATCACTACGAACATTGAAATACTCCTGAAATCCTGGGGCCCAGAGAGTCGTCACAAAATCTCCCTCTTTAAATGCAGTGACGTTTGAGCCCACCCGCGTTACGTGACCGACACTTTCATGTCCAAGCCGCTGCTTAGGATAGGACTCATCAAGTAAACCTCTGTAACTTTTGATTTCAACCTGACATATGCCGCAGCCAACGGTTTGGATAGTGACTTCATTGGATTGGAGTTCGGGTAGGTCGGATGGTGCTGTCTGTAGTGTGGCTTGGGACTTTTCAGGAAAAACAATTTCTTTCATGTGCGGCTTCACGGTAATTGGAAACAATGGAGTTCATATCCTACTGCAATACAAAAGTTTAAGTTGTTTTCGGAGCCAAACAATCCGCCTCATTTGAAACCTGTTTCATGACATGCAGTATCGGCTGGAGGTGACTAAATTATGAGTAGATTAGGAGAGGGGCAGAGATTCCCCACATCTTCTACAAAATCTCGCTCCCTCAGTGTTGCCCTCCAAGCCACAGCGGTCACAGGTTCGTTCTTTAACCAGCATGCTATCAGAATCTCGTCCCACTCGAGTCATTTGAGCGGTAACGATACCGGTCGGTACTGCGATGATGGCATAACCACTAAGCATGATTAGGGAAGCAATGATTTTTCCAGCGCCAGTGATTGGGGAAACATCTCCATAAACGACAGTCGTCATGGTGACAATAGCCCAATAAACACTTTGAGGGATACTGCTGAAACCCGGATTAACGGCTCCTTCAACGAGATACATCACAGTGCCTTCAAGAAAGACCAAAATGAGTAGCCCATAGAAGAAGATAGCGATTTTGGGTATGGATGAATGGAGTGCTCGAGTGATAGACTTGGCCTCTCCTGAAAGTTCGATCAGTTTAAGTATTCGAAAAAAGCGCAACAAACGGAGTAAGCGGATAGTGACCAAGTAGTAGGCGTTTGGAAAAACAAGCAGTGCTAGATAGGCGGGAAGAATAGAGAGTAAGTCGACAATCCCGAAGAAACTTCGGGCGTAATGTGAGGGGCGTGGTGAGCAATACAGACGCAAAAAATATTCAATGGTGAATAGAATGTTAAAAACCACTCCCCTCACTTTAGACTAAGGCTGTATTCTTCTTTGATTGGAGCGATACTTTCTAAGGCAACAAATGTGGTGCTAGCCAAAATCGCAATAAGAAGCGCTATGTCGAGGATTTTGCCGGGTGTGGTATCCGCTTCGAAAATTATGTGGTAGAGTCGGCTTTTATCCATAAAGGTTTCAAAATCTGGGTTAATATTAGATTTAGGTGAGAAGGATTAAAGAACTCTTTTGATAATCATACACTATTAAGACATTGAGTTCTGGGGCTGTTTCGTTCATTCATAAAGGTTCGTGGGTTACTTGTCATTTAAGTCTCTGATTAAGCCAATCCTGACGCTTGTGCTATTGACTTTTTTTTCGGTGCCGATAGTGACTTTATCTTGGTATTGGCAGTCGGGAGATGATCTCGTTTTAGAAAACGGAAATGTTCTTGGAGGAGACTTTATTGCTTTCTATATGGGAGGGTTGTGCTTTGTTGAAGACTCGAGGCGCCTTTACGATGCGTCCTTTCAAAAAGAAGTTCGGGACAAATTATTTCGAGATTCTGGAAAACAGTATGAGAAGGTGCTTCCCTATGTCTACCCTCCTCTTGTCGCGGCAGGGTTCGCACTTCTAACAAATTTTTCATATTCGACGGCTTTTTACATCTATTTGCTTGTTTCTGTGGTGGTGGGTGTTGGAGCCCTTTTGTGGTTAGTAATAGAGCTTGGGATTAGGACTCATGGGTGGTATTGGATTCTTGCTTTAATCGCTGGTTTTTTTCCTTTTAGCATGAATACCTTGATGGGAGGCCAGATTTCATGGTTGGGGATGGCTATGGTGTCGGTGGTCATTATTTTGCTTCGGCGCGGATTTGATTTTTCTGCAGGAGTATTGGTGAGCCTATCCTATTACAAGCCTCCTT
Source organism: Verrucomicrobiota bacterium (assembly GCA_039027395.1). Classification (GTDB taxonomy): domain Bacteria; phylum Verrucomicrobiota; class Verrucomicrobiia; order Methylacidiphilales; family JBCBYL01; genus JBCCKK01. Next base: position 12,385 of record JBCCKK010000022.1, read on the forward strand.
TGTTTTTATTTCTGCTGGTGGTTTTGTTGATATGTAGGGGGATATCTTTTTTAAAGGGGTTTCTGGTGGGAGGAGTTGTTCTTGTAGGGACTTCATTTGTATTTGTTGGGTGGGAGGGATGTTTGGGATTTTTGCAAGCAGCCTCCGGGTATACCTATGGTCAAGAGCTGCCTGAGGGAGTTGAGTTGGATCGGAACCAAGGAGCAGGAGTTTACGGACTATTAACCGTTGTTCTCGGCAAAGCGTTTTGGGCGGGGCTTGCTCTGATGCTTCTTTTTGGTTTGGCGTTAATCGCCACTTATCAAAATAGGCCTAAAGTGTTGGATTCAGAGCAAGCTAATCTCTGGTTTGCATGGGTGATCATGATTTCTGTTGGCCTGTCGATTCAGTGTATTCGTTATGATTTGGCGATTCTCCTCCCTGTAGTTCTGTTAAGCCTTCCAGCGTTGGACCGCTTATTGCCTAGGCGCCTTGGACTACTTGTAGCCTTGGGTATTACTGGATTTTACGTGGAGTGGATGGTTCGGTGGAGTGCGTTTTCCGGTTTGGGAATCAATCTCTCGTCCATTCTTTTCATTGTATGCGGTCTGGTCTGGGCTTTGGTTAATGCTCAACTTAGAAAGTATGAGATCGAGAAAAGGCGTGTGTCTGTGGAGTGAGTCAAATAGGCTGCTGATATGGCAGTGGAGATGAGCGATCAGCAGCGACTAACGGTCGTTGTGCCTTTTTTTAATGAGATGGATTCCTTGCCTCTGTTACACGAGGAACTTCATAAGGCATTCTCATCAGTTTCTTGCTCTTGTTGGATTGTTTATGTTGACGATGGGTCTTCAGATACCAGTTGGGAGTTGGTGAGCCGCTGGGCTCTAAATGGAGAATGTGAGGCGATTCGGTTTGTCCGAAACTTTGGTAAAGAAGCGGCGATTCGAGCAGGTTTACAGGAAGTGCCCGAGGGTGCCGCTGTCGTAATGGATGCAGATATGCAGCATCCTCCAGAGATTCTACCTAAGATGGTTTCTGAGTGGATGCAGAGTGATGCTTGGGTTGTGGAAGCACGGAAGGCAGGTTCAGCTCGCCGAGGGCTGTTCAATGAATTGGGAGCACGATGCGTCTATTATTTTATGTATCTGGTGACAGGAATTCATTTTGATGGCCGATCTGACTTTTGTTTGCTCGATGCAAAGGTGGTCTCGCTCATAAATCAAATGCCGGAAAAAGTTACTTTCTTTCGCGGAGTGGTTTCTTGGTTTGGATTTCCGGCGAAGCAAGTCTACTTTGAAGTTCCAGAGCGAAAATATGGCTCGAGTAAATGGTCGTTTGTGAAGCTTGTGAATCTGGCCATCGACATGATTACTGGATTCACAACGATTCCGTTGAGCATTGTGACATGCTTCAGCTTCTTGTTTCTCTGCTTTAGTGGAGTGCTAATTCTGCATACCCTTTATATGTTCTTTTCTGGTCAAGCGGTGGAAGGGTTTACGACGGTTATCATTTGTATTCTTTTGGTTGGATCCGTCTTAGCAGGAGGTATGGGGATATTAGGTCAGTATCTCGCCCGCATTTATGAAGAGGTGAAAAAGCGCCCCATGTTTGCCGTGCGAGAAGTCATTCGCAAAAGCAGCAATAAAGCGTCTTAGGGTAATTTTCCCATTCCCAGTTGGCTAAAGTTATTTAGTTTCAATGTCTATGTCTGAACCAAATGAACCATTACGTTTTGAGACCCAAGCTATTCATGAAGGTAGTGATTGGAGGGATCAAACAGGGGCTGTTATTCCGCCGATTTATCAAACGTCGACGTTTGAATATGGGAATGAAGGTGGTTTCGACTATACGCGTTCGGGTAATCCTAACTTTAGAAATCTTAGCAACGTGCTGGCAGCCGCGGAATCGGCAGCCTATGCCACGGTTTTTGCCTCAGGTGTTTCTGCCATTACTGCTGTGGTTTCTTCCTTGAAGCAAGGTGACCGAGTTTTGGCTGAAGAAAATGTCTATGGGTGTACCTATCGGTTGTTTGAGCAGGTATTTCGAAAGTTTGGAATTGAGATTAGCTATGTCGATTTTTCCCGTGAGGAATCGTTCGAGAAAATACCCGAGCTAAAACCAGCGCTGGTTTGGATTGAGTCACCTACAAATCCAATGTTAAAGGTTTTGGATATTCGAAAGATTAGTAGTGCGGCAGATCAAGTAGGAGCGGCCACTCTCGTAGACAATACCTTTGCATCGAGTGCTCTGCAAAAACCACTCGGACTGGGCGCAACGCTATCTCTCATCAGTACTACTAAGTATACGAATGGGCACTCAGATGCCCTAGGGGGAGCGGTTTGCACGAATGATTCGTCATGGAACGATAAGATGATCTTTTCACAGAAAGCTTTGGGCCTGCAACCTTCACCCTTTGATACTTGGTTAACGACTCGAGGTGCGAAAACTCAAGGAGTTCGTATGGAGCGCCATTCGAGTAATGCACTTAGTATTGCTAAGTATTTAGAAGAAGAGGTAAGGATTCGTTGGGTTCGCTATCCGTTTCTATCGTCACATCCACAACACGAGTTAGCAAAAAAACAGATGCAAGGTGGCTCAGGTATTATCACCATAGAACTGGATGCCTCGTTGGAGAATACTCTGAAGTTCTGCCAGAGCCTACGTCTCTTTGCTATGGCAGAGAGCCTAGGAGGAATTGAATCACTCATTTGTCATCCTGCATCGATGACACATGCTTCGGTTCCAAAGGATGTGAGAGAAGGAGTGGGAATTACAGATTCTTTGGTTCGATTTTCGGTGGGTATCGAGCATGTTGAAGATCTGCTCGGTGATATTAAACAGGCATTGTCATGCCTAAGATAACAGAGACACCGATGAGAGACCTGGTGCAAGACCCTCTGTGGCGTGAAGAAGATCTAGGGAAACCGATTGCTGATTCGCTTCATGGAGTTTCGGTGTGCTTGCCGCAGTGGAAGCACATTGTCGGTTATGAGGAAGGAGATCAGAGTATCATTGGCAAGATGCAATGTGGCTATCCTAGATTTTTTACTCCTTTGCCGGTTCAGAATGCACAGCGTGAGGTTGCTTACCGAGTGGGGCGGGCAGATGAGATCTGTTTGCTATTTCAATTCGAAGAGTCCGCTCGTCAGTGTTTAAACTTCATCGGAGATAGGGGACGAGTCCTTGTTCAAGACGATGTCTATGCAGTTCTGTGCCCCAAGTCGCTTGAAAAAGAAGCGAATCTTTTCCGTCAGCACAGTGGAGAGATGATTAGCTCACGGCAGGCGGAAGACTTTTTAGGAGGAACGCTTAGGAGTCGCGATTTGGAACAAGAGGCTAGGCTTAAGAGTCATATCACCAAGCTTTGTGGGCGTGAGTATGTGGCCTGTTTTCTTTATGCCAATGGGATGTCTGCATTCTACCATTTGCATCGAGCCATTCAGTCTTTGGGCCAAGGGCAGCGAATGGTTCAATTTGGGTTCCCTTATGTGGATGCTCTCAAGGTCCAACAAAAGTTTCCCCCAGGCACTGAGTTTATTTCGGATATGAGTGAAGAAGGGTACCGATCTTTGGCTCAGACTCTAGAAGAGGGCGACTTTGCTGCCGTCTATGTGGAGTTTCCAACGAATCCTTTATTGGTTTCTCCAGACCTCGAGCGCCTTGGAGCACTTTGCCAGAAAAAGGGGGTATTACTCGTTGTTGACGATACGATTGGTGGTTTTGCAAATGTAGATGTATTGCAATATGCAGACGTGTCGTGGTCGAGTTTGACAAAGCTTTTTAGTGGTAGCTGCAACGTGATGGGTGGAACGACACTAATCAATACAGACGTTCCTCGAGCAGAACAACTAGTCGCATCCCTGGAAACAGAAGGAGGAGATTCCATCTATTATAGAGATTTGGAAGTTTTAGAGTGCCAGTCGAAGGATTACCTTGATAGAGCGCAACAGATTAACCAAAAAACGAAAGTGCTTGTAGATATGCTGGTAGACCACCCATCAATTGACGCAGTCTATTATCCTGATCATGACGCTACGCATAATTATCAGAAGGCAATGAAGGTCAATGGTGGTTTTGGTGGGCTGTTTTCATTTGTGCTAAAGAATCCAGAATCTACTTCAGAGTCATTTTATGACCAACTTGAGTTGAGTAAGGGGCCAAGCTTGGGCACGAATTTTTCATTGGTTTGTCCTTACACATTGTTAGCCCACTATCATGAGTTGGATTGGGCAGAGTCATGCGGGGTGAGCCGCTGGCTGATCCGTGTTTCGATAGGGCTGGAGGAGTCCAATGTTTTGACCGAACGATTTAAAGCCGCACTTTCTAAGATTTGAATAAGAATCATCATTATTTATTTGCTTATGGATCGTTGATTTCATCGGAAGTAATCGAGCTGGTTTTGGGATATGTTCCAGAGTCTAATCCGGCCTATTTGGAGGGATATGCCTGTTATTATGTGAACGAAGCAACGTTTCCTGGGATGGTCAAGGATCCTAAAGGAAAGACTGAGGGGCTAATCTATCGAGACCTTACGGAGCATGACTGGCAACGTCTTGATGCCTATGAAGATGAGTTCTACGAGCGTCAGCTTTTATCTGTAACGAGCCAAGGAAAGGAAATATTTTCTATGGGCTATGTCATACCTGAAACGTCTAGGTCTGTCTTATCGGATAATTTCTGGTCTTGGAGCGAATTTCAGCAGCTGCATTTAGAGAACTACCTGCTTCGAATGCGATAGTGGGATCTCAGCTCTTTCTGAAGAAGTTCTTCAATTGTTTTTTTTGAACCCATTGAGGTGTAACGCAGTGAGAAAAGAAAAGGCTTGCAACGCATTTTATTAACACGCTATTCAAATTAATAACTTTTAAGCGCATTAGTTAGGGTGTGACACGAAACAAGCACCCCGAAAAATTTCAAAAGAAATTAAGAAGCCTTATAAAACTCAATAGTGTTTGAATGATGAAAGTCGCGTTCTGTTGGCTGACAATCTCGGCGTTGTCGATAGCAGAAACATTCTACGCCAAACAAGGAGGAAAAATAAACGCGCAGCTGATGGTGCAAAGGCCAGGATTATCCGGCAAACCCATTACAATACGAGGAGAAACGAGTGCTGCTTATGTCGATGTAGGGAATTCGTCGAATGCGTTGGCAATGGTTTCCAAGGTATACATAACAATGAAAAACTTAAAAATTTCGGTGATGAAAAGCATTAACTGTTTCTGCATTTGGCTTCCATTGGCAACCTTTAGCATCTTCTTAACATTGTCCGGATGCTCTTCGGAAATTACACTCACAGCTATCGATCCTTCCAAGAAGGATCCCGATCTTGTCGATAAGCATTCTTTAACCAACCAAACCCTCCCAAAGCAAGATTCCAATGAAAGTGAGAAAGGCGAATCTCTGCTGACTTCAAAACCTCGGTCTGTGAAAGCAATTACGTGGCGACCTCTCGGTGAGCCGGGGGCTGGGGGCCGAATGGTGGCGGTGCGAGCAAGTCTGCATGACTCGAAGCGGATTCTACTATCGGGAGACATGCTTGGGTTAGGATTAAGTTTGGATGGAGGTAAATCTTGGGGAGGCGTGTTCGGACTGAAAGCTTATGAAATGGCAGATATCACATGGCACCCCACAGACCCAAACCAGGTCTGGGTTGGGTCCATGAGTGGCCCCTTGCTCAGTAAAGACGGAGGAAGAACGTTTATAGAGAAACGAGTGGGCTTGCCTCCTATTGCAGATGGCCATTTTTCGGCACCGATTGAGCGGGTTTTATTTGATCCTAATAATCATCAGACCTTGATTGCTTTTGGAGGGTCGAGTCGGAATTGGAGAAGTGGAAAAAATCCGCAGGGGATGGGGATTGTATGGAAGTCTTTTGACGAAGGAGAAAGCTGGGCACGAGTTGCGACACTAACCAAAGAGGGGTCAAGTAGAGACCCCAAGGCAAAAGAGGGAATTAATATTAATGGAATGGTATTTGCTTCGGAGTCTTCAGACGTGCTTTATGCTGCGACACGCGGTCATGGTGTTTATGTGAGCCGAGACGGTGG
>JBCCKK010000023.1:0-18375 GCA_039027395.1 Verrucomicrobiota bacterium
CCCGGGTCAACAATTTCACGAAGGCGCGTGTTTCCTTACAAATCATAGGCCGAGATCTAACTCGCGGCATTCTACGTGAGCAGCTCACCGCGTTCCCTGTGGACTCGGGAGCAACGGTGTTCCGATTTATCACCCAGGCTAAAGAAAGTTCAACTCGTGATCTATCGGTCATTGAATACTATGCACTGGATTTTGCAGATACGAGCAACCATTTGGACCTGGGCTTATGGCGGCGTAGCCTCCCCCTAAGCTATACCGATTCCCTCCCCTATAATTTGGGAACTCTTAACTTCTCACAATTTACATCAAACTCCTCCCGGGACGACCAACTGGGACCAGGGATTCTGCTGTTCAGGTATCAATTTAAACAGAATAACGGCCAAATTGTTGATAACTTCAACTACAACTATTCGAATCCAAGCCTGGGATCAAATTGCCGCCTAGTCATCGTTAGCTTGCTTGTTTTAGATGAAACCGCACTCCAACAATTAGACGCTACAAATAAAACATCTGCCCTCATCAATCATTTCACCACAGGCAGTCCTGCACCCAATGAACTGTACCGCGAACGTTGGATGGGACTCAGGCAAGCCAACCCGGTTATGAATTCTATGCCGGAATCCGTAAGAGACGGTATCGAAATTTTCGAAAGGTCCTATGTCTTGCATCCGAGTCTCTAAGGCCCTACGACAAAAGCGAGGTATCGCTCTGATCGCAGCCCTCGCCATCATCGCGTTAACAACGTTTCTGGTTGTGGCTTACCTATCCATGACCCGCTTTGATCTACTCGTCAGTCAAAGCTACAGTAAAACTGTATCTGCAGATCAATTAGCTCTCGGTTTTGTTGACGTATTGGTGCGTGAAGTTCTCAACGAAATCGAAGCTGGATCGGATGTCGATGGAGCGAGCACCCCAGATCCGGTTTATTTTCCAAAAGATGACGCAGGGAACAAACGCGGAATGTTGCCAGCAAAGATGGTAACCAATATCGAAGAAACCAAGTTTCCCGCTCTACTGCGCCGAAGCTCAGGAAGCATTCAATTCGATAATCTAAAACCTGGCTACTATGACACCTATCATGATTTCACGCCCAGTAACTCGCCTATCCTTGGATCGGACATCAGCACGGAGACATCCACTAATCGAGCTCGAGGCATCTCTAAAGAGCGTTGGAACAAGCCCAAGCTCATGGATGAAGGAAATGCAATCGTCAACAACTTGACAGATTTCGTGCCTCCAGAATGGGTGTATTGGACGGAACAGGGAGTTGAAACTCCAACTCCAACAAGTAGTGATGTAGTAGGTCGAGTTGCCTACGTGATGTATGACATAAGTGGTCTTCTAGACGCAAACGTTGCAGGATTCCCATCAACCGCTAGCGGTGAGGAACAAGGCGCAAAAGGTAGCCTCGCTTACACCGATCTAACCAAGCTCGGCAGTGGAATGACTCAAAGTCGCGCCGATATTCTCGGCCAATGGAAATATCAAGGAACGAACGCAACAACATTTACCCAACTTGTTTCAGAATGGGCTCAAACAGGTTATTTGAGACCTCCTTCTACCGGGGGAACCGGCAAATCGTTCGTCGGAAGACAAGACTTCTTAGAATACGCAGAGTCCATAGGCATTCCTGACGACCTTATGCTATTCTTCACAACGTTTTCTCGGGAACTTAATGAAGCTAGTTGGGCAGGTTTATCCACAACGGTTAATCCAAATCTCCTGAGCTTGAGAAAACCCGACGGATCTCTGTATCGCATCCAGAGATTTCCATTATCACGGCTTGACCTATTTAATGATCCATCCAGCAATCTCTCAGAAATCGAAGAATACTTTGGGCTCGATGAGAATACGAGTGACAGCGATCCATGGGACTATATTTGGGAATATGATCAGGGGACTGCTGGAGAAATTGAGTCCTTATCCAATCTCGCAGCAACCCAGAACCGTGATCCAGATTTCTTCGAACTCTTGCGAGCAGGCATCTATGAAAACTCCTTGGGCCAAACAACTCGCGACCGAACCCACATCGAAAATCGCTACCAAGATGGTAGCCGTTTCAAACAAGTTGCTCAAATTGGAGCGAACATCATTGATCTATCAGACACGAATAACTACCCCGTCGAAATCATATTTCCTTATAATGATAGCACCGGGACTGAGGATATCCGTATCACGGCAACTGAATACAAAGATCGAATTTATGGCGCTGAAGACCTTCCCTACATTAGCGAAATCGCGGTTGGTGTCCTCAGGTTAGACAACGGGTCAAGCACGACTCAACAAAGAGCCTACTTTCCTGTTGAAATCTGGAACCCTCATCAAACTGGAGGGCCAAATGTTCCCTCTCCGTCCCAATTCAGAGTTAGAGCTCATGATGGAATTATTAACATCCGCAATTTCCAAACCCCATCCTCCCAGCCATGGAAACAATTTGGCACACCTTATAGTTATAGCTCAGGAGGAGTTTCTATTACCTTTAACAACAGCTCTGCGTTTCGCGATCCTACGGTCTTAAGAACAGCGAACAGCAGCTCAACTGTTAGCAATTCAACAGTGGACGGATATGTAACCATTCCAGGCCCTCTGATCCCAACGACAACGACAGACAACAGCCTTACAAATAATCAAAGTGGCAGACAAAATCTTGGTCTGTATTATGGAATGTCCTCTCCTCCTAATCTAGATCCACCCCCTACCATCTCACTAGAATATCGTCAGGGGGCAAGCTGGAGAACCTATCTTACGCTTCCCGCTTTGGTTCCAAGGCGTTCGAACAGTGAAACAGCTCTTAGTTCAAGTCGGACTTTTAATTGGCTAAAGGGAATGACCGCGATTGACCCTGCTGTAACCCGTTTTGGCTACCATGAGGGCCAAACTCCGAATGCCGTTTTTGACCGAAGTAGGCGCCCTGGTGGGGCCAATCCTGAACAAGTATCCACCTTTGGACTTCCGGCGACCTCTACGAGTAGTCCTGGCCCAGAAGGACTCTTCAACTTTTCAACCAACAATCCATTCGGTCAGCTCCAGTTTTGGGGACTCAATGTTCTCACTGCATTCTATGCCGACAATCGGGGTAATGGAGGCAGAAGCCGCCCCATCTATGTAGATCGAGACGGGATAAACCGGCCGGGTGATGCCTACTTTAATGAGGGTGTTAACCCCATGGAGACGGGCAACAACTTGGCTCGCCCAGTCATTCTAAATCGATCTCTGCTAAGTGTGGGTGAGCTAGGCTACGCACGGCGGGACCAACCTTGGAAAACACTAGACCTCTTTTCCAATGTCAGTGCAGATGCTGGACTCCTCGATCTCTTCTGCACCTACGAAGAGTCTCGAGTTGTCGCAGGCCGAGTTAACCCAAACTCCGCTCCCAAGGCAGTTCTCCAAGCCATACTGTCAGGTGCTCGCGATGATGCGTTTGTCACAAATGAACTTACCGATGGCGAGATTAGTGATATCGCAGACCAAATCATTGACCAGCGAACGAACAACTCACTCCTAGAAAACAAAGCCTCACTTGTCGAGGTCATGAACAACCTCGGAAACAATCTCAGCTGGATCAACTCCCATCGAGAAGCCCCAATTCGAGCATTGGCAGACGTTTCACAAACCCGCACCTGGAATCTTATGTTCGATATTATTGCTCAGTCCGGAAGAATACCGGGCACGGCAGGTCTCGATGAATTTGTCCTCGAAGGAGAACGTCGTTACTGGGTCCACATCGCCATCGACCGCTATACCGGAGAGATCTTAGATCGCCAAATAGAACTCGTTTATGAATAGCCTGACTCAACTCAACAAGCTCCAACAGCAACCATTTTCGATCGCATTCTTAGGATTGCTTTTCCTTTCATGCTTTAGCTGGAACGTTACGGCCCAATCTGATTCAAGCACTACCGATAAATCGCTCCCTGACCCTCCCTACATAGACGATGCTCCAGATTCCATTCGATGGACAATCACCTACAGCTCAGAAAAAACGAAAAATTCGGATGATACATCTCAGGAAAATCCCTCGGGAACCAAGCGCATCGCTACAAAAAATGGCAATCTACAGAAAGAAACTGTTCTTTATAACGAACAAACCAAAGTCACCGAATGGATCATTGACGATTTGGTGATGACCCACCAACAGGGGTGGCCCGACACCTACATTCTTTTGGATACTCTGCCTCCCAATGGCAATGCATTTCGACTTCCAGAACTCAAACCAGAAATGTATGTGCGGAGTGAATCGATCAACGGAGAAAGCTGTCACTACTACGAAGCTCGGGTGAAGGACGAAAATGCAGGTGAGGGTGAAAACAATACGCTCTACATTCAGCTTTGGATTAGCGAAAAAACACGCTTTCCTATTCGCGTCATTCACCATCAGCCGGAAGTCTCAATTCTAGACTATGCATTCGAAAAAGGCTCAACACCCCTCAAGCTTCCGGAACCTTTTCGCAAAAAATACGACTATTATCAAAAGTGGAAGGCTAGCCAGAAATAACCGGCACCCGAGTCCACTTTAGCCCCAATAACTCACAGTTCTAATGCACCCGTTCTGTCGACTCATCTTCCGCAAACAAATCTCTAGGGCCTTTTTCGGTTTAAGTTTGATCCTATGTTTTAGCTGCTCAAGGACTCCGACAAAGATTAACCTAGAGTCTGTTCAATGGCCGACATCCGAACATCATGTCCTAAGCGAGGGTCAAAACCACAAACTTCCTCTTAACTTCACCGTTGAAAACCCTTCAACCACGAAGGCCCACTGGTCACTCAACGTCTATGATTGGAATTCCAAAAGAGTTGCCAAACAAAAAGGGCAACTTTCCGTTAACACAGACTCCGTAGGTCTACAGATTCACTTAGACTCTCAAAACTGGTCCTATGGCGTCTATGACCTTCAACTCTCCATTTCGACATCCTCATCTGGGAGTCCAACAATAGTTCGCATCCCGGTTGTGCTAGCAAGTCCTCATGATCGTTTTATTGTCTTCGAATCCGAACCCATACAGCGAGGTATCGGCTATGCTTCTTTGAAGAGTCAGACCCAAAATATTCGCTCCAAAGAACACACCACCGCTGCCCTCATCGCCCGCCAGGGTTCGTCTCAAAAAGCGTCACAACGAAACGCTTATTTTCGTCTGACCGATCAATCTCTTCGCAATGGAAGCTATCCGGTTATGGATGTTTCAGCAATCGTTCGGCAAACATACGACACAGGCACTCACCTATTTGCCGACACATCACGAGGCACTAAGAAGGTTGGCATGGAATGGGGAAGGAGCTCCCAATGGAAGTTACTCCGGAGATCGATCGATGATGCCGAAATAGGCGGACGTATTTCACCACCGTTTGTTCAGGAACCTAACTCTGGCCACGATTTTCGACTAACGTCACATCACGAAGATCTAGCCATACGAACCTTTTGGGTCAGAACGTATTCCCGCGAAGGAGAGCTAGATTGGAAACGTTTGATTCGATTTAAAGGCATCACCACCGAAAAAGTGATTTATGGATTGGCACCGGGCGAAACCGAAATATTTAAGCATCAGTTTAGAAACCTTGCTCTTAGATCAACCGAAATTAGCTACGACACACACCTCGAAACGTTTGAGGGAGAACCTCTATGGCATAAAAAAGGAACACTTGCCCTAACTTCAGAAACCACCACTGCTCTTCCTATCTCAGTTCATGCGAAGCCGGATTTAAAATTTGGAGTCTACCGCCTTTGTATCAAAGCTAATCGAAAAGGCGGACTCAAAGAGCAGGTCCTTAATAGGGAAACCTATATTGCTATTTCCGAACTTCATTCTCTGCCTCGTGCTCGAAAAGGAGACTTTTTGTATGGCCTAGACGTCGCTTATGGTCGCCCTCATGCCAAACCCGAACAGCTCGATTGGGCTGACTTTATGGGGGTCGACATTGTTCGAGGAACTGGTGAGAAACCCGAGATCGAAGCAAATAAGAGAGCTATTGAGTTACTCAGCGAGCACAACCTCAAACCCATGTTCATGATTTTTCCAGAGTGGCATGAGAATGACGCTAAACGGGAACGCCGAGTACACGAAAACGTCGTCCAACTGGAATCCCTAGCACGCTACTTCAAGGACGAAATGATTTACTACGAACTCGGCAATGAACCCGATCTCAAATTTTTTTACGGAGGACCAATCACTGAATATGTGAAAGGCTACGAGGCCTACTACGACGCTATCAAGCGAGGGAATCCGGATGCTATCGTCATGAATGCGGGCTTGAGTTTTCATATGGAGGAAGGTCAAACCCGCTCTCGTGAGTTCGTCCGCTTGGTGAATCCCAAAAAGATCGATGCCTGGGCTTATCATGCTCATGGCCCCGATCTAAAGGCAGAACAAAAAGGGCTTAACTTCATCAAGAATGCAGTCAAAGAGGCTAATCAAGTTCAACTTCCATTTATTGATACAGAATCGGGCATGGCCGCACGGACACGTCCTCAAGAATGGCAACAGGCGAGAACTGTGATCGAAAAGATGGTATTTGCTCAGTCCGTAGGCTCCCCCACCTTCTTCTTTTTTCGACTCTATAAATCAGCCGGAGGTAATGCTTTTACAATGACCCTCGTTCCCCCCGAGCCTCGACCATCGGTTCTTTCCTATCGAACCTTAGTCTCCGTTCTTCGGCACCATAGCTTCACCAGCACGATATCATTACCGAATGAAAACAGTTACGGATTCTTTTTTCAGGATAATCAAGGCACCGGGAAAGCTGCCGTTTTTTGGAGTGCAGATGGCGCTTTGAGAACTCAAAACATCGATCTTGGTTCGAATGCGAGACAGGTGGAAATTGTCGATATGATGGGTAACATCAAAAAAGCCCCTCTTCTGGATTCTACAACGGCCTCCCTTTCCTACGATCGAGATCCGGTGTTTCTTCGCTGGAAGTCTGATATTAAGCTTTCGAACCTTAATCTTAAGCCCTCATTGCTTGAGCTCCCTGCAATCTTGCAGATATCTCCTGGCAAATCCAATGAGGTTTCAGCAACGATCACCAACTTCAATTCTAAATCAATTGACGGCGAACTGCATTTTGAAGTTAGAGATACCCCAAACGTAAGAATCGAGACAAGCAGTCGTTCCGTTCAAATTCCTACTGGAAAACAGAAACAATTTCAAACCGAGCTTGAAGTCAGTAACCAAGAAAAACTTCTCAAGTGGCCCAAGGAATGGAGCGTATTTCTAGAAGTTGATCCAAAGAAAATCGAATTGTCAGATCTCACTTCCGCTCATAAGAGAACGTCCATAGCTTCTGAGTTGCCTGGAAAAAATGGGCAGAAATCACAGCGGCGACAAATTTTACTGGAGAACAAATTTTTAGAGTTCGCAAAACTGGCCCAAGGTATTGAGGAAAGACGAGCCGCTATAGCAATCGCCGACTTTGTGAGCCCGAAGAAACAAACAGTCACAGTCGGTGCTTCTGCGGATTGGTGGATGGATGTTTATGTTAATGGTGTCCGTGTGTATGACACTCTCGAAGGTGGAAACATATCCGGCTACTCGCTCACGGATCATACGTTCTCGATCGACTTAGAAGAAGGCAGCAATCGGATCGCATTTCTCGTCTTGAGTGGATCTCATGGCTGGAAACTCATGACAGGAGGGCCCGCGGACCTGATTGCATCTAAGGGCAATCGAGCAGCAGCAAACCCGCGACTCGAAGCACGCTTATTCCGAGGCTCAAACCTTCTCGGCAAAGCAGTAAGTCGCTTAGAAATGGTTCCTGCTGGATTTACAATGAACAAACCTTTTTGGGATTTACCGCCGGAATTCTTCACTTCACGTGAGCCCACACTTGCCTTTGATCCAAGTCACCTTCGCAATGCGTACGAAGCTCACCCGGATTCCAAACGTTGGTATCAAGGCGCCGAGGACTTATCTGGAAAAGTTTGGATTACCTCGGATTCTGAGAACGTATTTATTGCGGTTCAGATTCGCGACAATGAGCATTCCATAATAGTTTCTTCACCGGAGCATTCCGATTGCCTCCAACTCATGGTGAACGATCCTAAAAACCGAGTCGATCTAGTTTTAAACCAAAAACAGGTTCGTCTGCCCCAAGAAATCTCGCTTCCCTCTTTTCAATCGAAATCGAAGCGTGTAATCGATTCTACGTTCTATTTTATCTCCTGGAAAAGATCGGGTAAGGACTCGGTTGACTGGATTAATATGCGAGTTCTCGATCGGGATGGTGACATTTTGAAGCAGCATATGACTTTGAGAGATTCCTGGGATTTAGAACCCGGTCTCTCATCTCCTCCCGAGTCTTGGTTTCCCATTCGATAAGAGGCAACCAATCTCCTATTTTCAGGAAATTTCGTTGTTTAAAGTGATATTAGTGATACATTAGATCTCTCATATGTATTCCTTTGATCTTAGCCTATCTTATTAAATGACCTGATTGCATGCGATACTCTCACTTTTTCCGAATTCCGATCTTAATCTGTTTACTAGCTTCAACCACGGCTCACGCTACCGAAATCTCGCTTAGTCGCATCGACTGGCCAACTACCGAGAAAAATGTCCTCGAAGAGGAAAAAGACCATACTTTAACGCTTCATCTTGATGTCAATGGCCCTCCCCTCAAGAAAGCTCCTTGGACCCTCAATGTTTACAATTGGAACAGCAAAAAGATCGAAACACAACAAGGCGAACAAGATTTAACCCAAGGCCCGGTCTCCTTCGAACTCTCAATCCCTTCCGCGACATGGAGCTACGGTGCCTATGACCTCTCGCTGACTTTTGCTCCCAAAGGCCAATCCGATAAAAGCTTTAGGATCCCGATCGCGTTGGCGAGTCCTCACGACCGATTTATTGTCTATGAGTCAAAGCCCATCGTTCGAGGCATTAAATATCTCTCGAAGAATAAGAAGATTCAGACAATCAAAAGCAAAGGGCATTCAACCAAAGCCCTGATTGTTCGCCAACAATCTGCTGCCGAGCTGTGGGCTCGTTCCGCTTTCTTCACTCTTACAGACGACGAATTAAGAAACGGACGTGCCCCAGTCGTAGATGTCACCACCGTAGTCAGACAAACCTTTAATACGGGAGTTGACCTCCATGCAGACACTACTGATGGCAGCAAAAAACTGGGGATGGCCTGGGGAAGAAGTCCCAATTGGAGAATCCTGCGAAAGCAAATCGATAACGCCTACCTGGGAGCCCGTCAGCACGGCAATCCTTCAAAGAAGATGGCGGCAGATGGACATGATTTTAGGCTCAATTCATTTGCGAGTGACTTTGCCATACGCTCTTTCTGGGTTCGCACCTACCCTCTCGATGGGGATATTAACTGGCAGCGATTAATACGGTTTCAAGGAATTCAAACGAATTCTCCTATCTACACTTTTGAACCGAATTCAGTCGAAACGTTTAAGCATCAGTTCCAGAATTTTTCCAATCGCGCGACCCGTTTAAACTATGAAGCCTCACTAGAGACCTACACCGGCGAAACACTGTGGAAACGAAAAGGCACCTTACCAGCAGCCGCTCAATCTCAGACAGATGTGCCTATTGAGGTAAATACGGAGAGCCTGGAAAATGGAATCTACCGCCTCCACCTACTTGCTCAACGCTCAGACGGCGATCGAGAAACCATTTTGAACAAAAAAACCAATCTTGCAGTCACCTCAACAAAACCGCTGCCACGAGCAAAAGATAAAGAGTTTCTTTATGGCCTAGACGTGATTAACGGAAAACCTCATTCGAAAATCGAATACCTCAAGTGGGCTGATTTTATGGGCGTCGATATTCTTCGTGGCTTCGGGGAAAAACCCGACCCGAAAAAGGTAGCAAATGCCCTCGAAATTCTTAGCGCCTATAACTTACGGAGCTTATTTATGATATTTCCAACATGGGACCAAAATACTTCGAAGCGCAAAAAGAAGACGCAGAAGATGGCCCAACAAATGGAAACATTGGCCCGACAATTCAAAGATCAGATCACCTACTATGAGCTAGGAAACGAACCGGACCTGAAATATTTCTATCCTGGGCCGATGGCTGACTACGTCGAAGACTATGAAACTGTCTATGATGCGATCAAACGAGGAAATCCCGATGCGCAGGTGATGAATGGAGGCCTGAGTTTTCATATGGAAGAAGGCACGAAGCGATCTCGTGAATTTGTTCGTCTCGTCGACCGAAATAAAATTGATCTCTGGGCTTATCATGCACACGGCCCTGGAATTGAAGCAGAACGACGAACGTTCCAAAAAATGAAGAAAGCGATCAAGGACGCTAACCAAGTCGAAAAGCCCCTTGTAGATACTGAAACCGGGCTAGCCGCACGCACCCAGCCTCAAGAATGGGATCAAGCTCGAACCGTAATTGAAAAAATGGTTTTTTCTCAGTCAGTCGGATCTCCAATGCTGTTCTTTTTCCGCCTACATATGTTCGCTGGAGCAAAAGCCTACACAATGACCTACAACTATCGAGAACCTCGCCCTTCGGTTCTTTCCTACCGAACCTTGGTTTCGACGTTACGCCATCATAACTTCGAGAGCTCGGTTTCTCTTTCTCACCCTAAGGGTCTTGGATTCTTTTTTCAGCAAGCATCCGGGAATGGAAAGGCTGCTGTATTTTGGACGAGTGATGGAGCCGCCATAACGGAAAATATCAAAATAGGACCGGGCGCGTCCGAGGTTCAAATGGTCGATATGATGGGGAATCAAAAAGCTGCTACCTTACTCGATGAAGCTACCGTAGCCCTTTCCATTAATCGTGACCCCATTTTCTTAACGTGGAACGCGCCCGGACAACTAAAAGCGCTTGGTACAACTCCGTCGTTTTTGGCTCTACCTTCATCAATCCAAGCCAGCTCGGAAGATCCTGGAGTTGTCACCGCCACAATCAGCAACCCAAACAAAAAGGCCCTCACCGGAACTCTGGATCTCTCTGTTGTAGGAAGTCAACAAGCCGAATTTCAGCAAAAGCAGCAGACGATCAACGTCGAGGCTGGCAGTAAAGCACTGTTTGAATTTCCACTATCCATTGAAACCGGCCCTGTAGATCTGAAGTGGCCCATTCGCTGGACCACATTTCTTGAAATCGATACCACGGCCGTGGATCTGGCTAAACTTTCCAATCCTAAAGAAACCTCTGAGCTCCCTTCCAAACTTCCCACCAAAACAGATACCTTGGCAACTGCCCGGGAAATAATCTTACAAGACAACCTTCTCGATTTTGGTAAATTGCGTAAAGGTGCGAAGGAAAAGAGAGCTGCAATCGCCATAGCCGAAATCATCAGCACTGACGACCAAACCGTTGAGATTGGAGCCTCTGCTGATTGGTGGATGAATATCTTCCTGAATGGAACAAGCGTGTTCGACACAATGGAAAAAGGAAATATTTCGGGCTATGCGCTTTCTGATCACACATTCGAAATTGATCTCAAAAAGGGAAGTAATCGTATCGTATTCCTCGTTCTCAGTGGATCACACGGTTGGAAGCTTCTCACCGGGGGACCTCAGGACTTGCTTGCGGCTAGGGGAGAAGCTCCTTCGGGACCTCCGCGAATTGAAGCCACCCTTCGCAAAGACGGAAGCGTTATTAGCAAGGCAACAGCTTCGTTTGAAATTGTTCCGTCACCACAAACGTTACCTGAAAACTTTTGGGAAATTGCTCTTGATGATTGGTGTAAAACTAAACCAACGATGTCTTTCGATCCTATCCGTTTGAAAAACCCTCATGAACCATTCCCGGATGCAGAACGCTGGTATAAGGGAATGGATGATTTATCGGGCGACCTTTGGATCGCTGCAAATCAAAAACAAGTATACCTCGTAGCTCGAATTCGCGATAACGAACATAGTTCCGATAACTCGAACCTATTTGAGTCGGACTCTTTGCAGATTGCACTCAATGAACCCGGCAAATTTATCAGTTTGAGCGTGGGCGAAGATGGCCTCAAGACCGAGAATTCAGGGTTGCGGCTAGCACAACTCAAAATGGAGGCCGGCCGTGTCGGAACAGATACGTTCTATCGAATCGCTTTCGATCGGCCCGCCCCGGGAAAGCCCGTTCGTCTTAATGCCAAGCTCATTGACCGAGATGGCGAGCTTTTGAAACAGACGATGACGTTACGAGACGGCTGGGGAAGCAACTCCAGTGAAGGATCCGGGGCTGCCAATTGGCTTCAAATTCCGTAGGCTAGCGATAAGCGACGGCTAATTCAGAGCTTAACCAAGTGCTGACTTTTTCGGCCCATAATTCACCGTGCTTTTTGAGTCCCTTCGGACTGAAATGCACCCCGGTTCGATCTCGATAATCACCTTTTAGTGGGTCTGTATCTGGACCTTGTTCTGCGATACCTTTATCCCACAAACTGGCTTGAGCGGATCGAATCGGGTTATTCTTTGGAGTATTTGGATAAGAAACATGTGCGACGAACCATGGCACTTCCCAACCCGCATTTTTTCGGGTTTGCTCGATCGTATTTTTAAGCAGTTTGAAGTATTCATCTTTGCTTAGCTTGAGATCCATATCCGTCTCTCCTTGATGCCATAAAACGGCTCTAAATCCTCCTTCACCCAGCGCCTTAATCCGACGGAGCAGTCCTCGATACAGTCCTCCATTAGGTTGCCAATACCGAACACTCGTTCCTGTGCAACCCGTCGGCGACACTCCGATCGGCACCTTGTATTCCGCATAAAGCGCGTCTCCGAATGCAGGATAATAACTTCCGCCATCGCAGCCTTTCTTTTTCTGATCCGCGGAGCCTAATTGCGGATCCTCGGCTAACCGCCACGTCTTCCCTGTAAAATTGGCAACCATCCCTGAAACAGGACTCGTTCTAAACTCCCCGCAGCTCGTGGAATTTGACTGTCCAGCTCCAATAAAAACCTCTCCCATACCAAATTTTTTCACGGATGCGATATCGGAAATCTCTTCTCCCATTTTTGCTTGAAGTTCCAGGCGATACCATCCTCCTGCTTCAACTGTGATATTTGAATGGATCGTTTGGCTATTTGGATCAAATTCTAATGACTTCCATTTTGCTGGAAGTTCTCCGTTAATCGACTGACCAACAATTCGATACTCAATGCTATCAGGTGATTCACTAAGACTTGCTTTAATGGCAAACATTCCACTTTCTAAAGACTGACGCTGGAATACCTGGAAATTCGCCGGTGAATTGATCGTAATCCATTCTGAGACCTCTGCCTCCTCGTCCGAATCCACATAGGATGTTTTTTCCTCACTTACTGAGGCATAACTTTCCTCGTTATTTTTAGGTGCCGGTGAAACCTGCCCTCCTCCGATAGCGAACTCAAGATTCGCACTTGCTCCCGGTTTTATATCCACCTGATAGGCTTGATGCCCATTAAAGGGCCAAAGTTTTGCTTTGCTCAGAGACTTCAAACGGTTCGATCCAGAAACAAATGTCATGTTTTGCAATCCTCTGTTTCCCAAAGGCAGTGAAAATGACTTTCCATCTTCGGTTTTGAGTGAATTTACTGCTTTGTCGAATACCATGAAAAAGCTCACTGTCTTTTGTTTTGAATTTTCTATCGCAAATGAAATGGCATTTTCTGCGAACGTATACCTCAGGGAAACGTTATCGGACTTGGCCACAATGCTATTTGAACCTTCTTTCGACTGCTGTTTAAGTGGAACCACTTTTTTGTTCGAAAACAGATAGATTCCTCGAGTGAAGTGTGCAACTCCGGGTTTTATAAAAGCTTGGTTTCCAATGGTTAGATCCGGCATGCATCCATTTTTGTCAATCGTTGCTCGATAGACGCCGCTTTCAATCGAAGCTCCACCTGTAGCGGATAGATTTACAGACATCGATGTGGCATGGGATACTGAACTCAGGGCAGCGATCAGAATAACAAGCAATACCCCCAAGTTCTTTAAACTATTTTGGACAGCTAATTGATACATTCTTAAAGATAGCTCGAATTCTCAACTGATACAAGTGATATGTTTTCGAGCTAGTAAGAATTTTTCTTTCTAAGCGTGCGCCCCTCAACCCAATAGCCATCGAGGAGGAGTGTCTGGTGATGTTTAGGAATCCCTCGTTCACCACTTCGAATAATGGAATCCAAAAATTGAACCGCCGAATCGCCAACTTGCTGGACAGCTTGAACATTACCGCTGATACCCTTCTGCCCTTCATTCAACTTGATGCAAGCAAACCCAACTTCTTCTGGAATCTGCTTCCCCATTTCTTTGATCCAACAGAGAGGTTCAGAATCATATGAAATAATCACCTCAGGTTGATGCCGTTTGAACCACTTGGTGAATCGCTGCTTCTCCGCTTCCTGATTTCCACGCTTTCCGGCGAGAAACAGTAAAGGGAGCTTATCTATCTCCGATCCACTCTTCTTCTGTTCCCCCCAAAATTGGAAAGAAAATCGATGCTGCACGTTGTTATCGGCGCGTTCTTCCAGAACGATACCAATACGTTTATATCCTCGTCCTATAACCTCGTCCCAGACTCGTCGACTACCCGTCGTCTGATTTGGATTTACAAGATGTAATTTCGGTTCATCGAGAGCCCGGGTCACCGTAACAGAAGAGAAATTTTCCCACCCAAATTTTTGATAGAAATTCCGTTCCAAACGAACTCCAAAGATTAATCCTTCAATTCCTCTGGAAACGAATATTTGTGTCAAACGTTCTGGACGGATCTCTGGATCATTTACCGAAAAAGACTCGATTCGATACCCCATCTTCTCGGCATAGCGTTCGGCTCCAGAGTAAACGATTCCACTATAATCCGTCACCTTTGCAAAATCGTCTTTTAAAAATGCAATCACTCCTCGATGTTTCGGGGGCCCTCCGTTTTGTCGGTAGCTGGAAAGTGCCGAAAGAAGCGGATCGGGACGATATCCCAGCTTTATTGCCCACTTTTGAATACGATGGCGAGTGGCCTCAGGCAGACGAGGATCTTCCCTTAAAGCCATCGAAACCGTAGCAATTGTTACTCCAGCCTTCTTAGCAATCTCTTTTTGCGTAACACGAGTCCCCCTTTTCATCTATTTAAATGGTTAAATAGCAAACTATTTGTTCGGAGGTCATAAAGCCAGGATAATTTTGTTCATAACGACAAATACTTATGAAAGCACTATTTATGCGAAAACTATTAGCAACAAGTCTATTGATATCGATAACTCTTTACGGAACGGGTAACGCCCAATTCGTATTGGTCGACGATTTCAACTCATTAACAACCGGCGGCATTAATGGCCAAAACGGCTGGGTTTCAGATACAGCGACCTTTGATGTAATTGACTCTTCACCGGCCAGCCCCACCGACCAAGCCTTACAGAATGGAAGTGCAAACACATTTGCTTCGGTAGGCACATCTGCAATTACGCAAGGGAACACAGGGACACTGTATTTCCGCCTTAATGCGAGCGATTTTGCTTCAGGTCAATCCATCGGCCTAAGTGATACCGTTCCTACCGTTCAATCGGGAGCCTTTGATACTTACCGTCCCCACATTGCTTTCAACGGCACGGGGGACTTTCTTGTGCGCGATGGCGGAGGCTTTTCGACAGTCACAAACGTTAGTCTCGCTACCAACACCTGGTACGATTTCTGGATGGTCGCCAACAATAGTTCTGAAACCTGGGAGCTGTATGTTCAAGGCGGATCGATTACCACCCAAACTCAAGTTGCCGTTGGAGCGACAACAACGTTCGGGTTTAGAAATACTACAAACGCAGACCTTGATTCTTTTCTGATGGTTCGAGGGGGAGGGGGAAATGGAGATACCGTAGCAGTCGATGATATTTACCTCGATAATTCGAGTATCAACTTAGCAAACCCTATCCCAGAGCCGTCCAGCTACGCACTCTTGGGTATTGCCGCATTTGCCCTGATGTTTCTACGCAAACGTAGCAAGCAGTAGATTTTTGATAGTTACAACACTTCTTAAACCCCTACTTCATCTATTGAAGTAGGGGTTTTTTATTTTCTGAAACCAGCACATTACCCGTATTCATTTAAATGCTTAAATGAATGCGTATTTGTTCAACAAGTGGAAATCTAAGAAAATCTCACTTACAATGATCACAACAATAAGCAAAACCAAGTGTTCGAGATGCGACAAAAAAACTAACCCAAAACACCGGCGAAACTTCATACTACTATCTGCCCTGTGCAGCATTCTAGTCGCCGGATCTCCTCCGGCAAACGCAGCAGTCGTTACGGCAAAAAAATCAGACGACTTTGTCGATTCGATTGGAATCAACATCAAACTCGATCGAAACGTCTACAACAATAACTGGTCTCAAGTTAAAAGTCGGTTTCAGGAATTAGGAATCTGGCAATACCGCGATGGACTAAAGTTGGTAAATAATAGCTCAACGTATCGGAATCGTTTTCAGCAACTTTACAATGAGAGTGGAGCAAAAGGACTCTTTGTCTGGGGGCCTTGGGAGAATCAAGGAAAGCCAGGCAATCAAGCAGTCGGAGCTGCCAAAAAGGGTCTGGACTATGTTCGAATCATCAGTGGCCCCAATGAACCTGATTTGTTTTGGGAAAACAACTACGATAACAACTCAAGCACCAACATTTGGCAGGAAGTCCGAAACTATCAGAACTCTATGTACGATGCTCTTAAAGCAGATTCGGCTACTGATCACATCGTTGTCACAACGCCCCCCCTTTCTACATACACTAAGGCTGATGACTTAGGAAATGCCGGAAACATAAAGTGCGACCGAATTGCATGGCACTTCTATACAGGCCAGGGTCACCCCGATAAAAGCGAAATCGGCACAGGAATTACCCAGACCAAAAACGGACTAGGCAAATCATCTTTTCCAAATTCGGACATGTTCACAACCGAAGCAGGCCACAACTCTTGGAAAACGGCCAATCCAGGCAACAGCAATAACTCTTCTGTTAATGAAGTCACACAAATGCGGTATAATGTTCGTATTCTAGCCGAGCATTTTCGCAGAGGTATCAAACGCACCTATCTGCACCAACTGATGGACTTGGGCACCAATCCAAGTCAGTTTAACAATAGTTGGGGCATTGTTAAAGCAGATGGGAACAAAACACCTAAACCTGCATTCACCGCGATCAAGAATATTGTCTCCCTATTCAAAGAACGGTCGTGGAATTCCTCAAGCAAGACCTGGAATAACCCAAGTTTCACACCAGGTTCGCTCGATTATTCCATCACCGGTAGCACAGACTCCGTAAGGAGTGTATTGCTACAGAAAAGCAATGGAACCTTCTACATGCTTGTTTGGGTAGCAGCAGATTCATGGAATGAGTCGAATGATACGAACAAAACGGTAACTCGAAGCATCAATATCGTTTTTGCCAATGCTCAAACCGTTACACGAGAAAACTTCGACAACAGTGGAAACCTGGTATCTGCAAGCATTTCCTCAAGTAATGGAAACAAAACATGGTCGTTAACAGCGTCAACCACGCTATCAATCCTTGAAATCACCAGCGGAGGGGCAGGCAGCAGCTTCACGCGTTTTTCCCATAAGCCTTCAAGTTATTCCTTTGGATGGAACTCGAGCTGGGGTCATGACAATATCAGAGCCGGCTCCTGGACTGGAGACAACGTGAAGTGGAAAGAAATTGCGGTAACAAGCACCTGGTTTCGGCTTGAACACAAACCCTCGGGTAGATGGCTGGGTTGGAATACCGCCTGGGGAAGCGATCGCCCGCGAATGGGTTTCAATACATGGACGGGCGATAATACTCAATGGCGACGAATCGACGTCGGTGGAGGATT
Organism: Verrucomicrobiota bacterium; assembly: GCA_039027395.1. Lineage (GTDB taxonomy): Bacteria > Verrucomicrobiota > Verrucomicrobiia > Methylacidiphilales > JBCBYL01 > JBCCKK01. Next base: position 17,740 of record JBCCKK010000023.1, read on the forward strand.
TCATCGCATCCAGCATAAACCCACAGGGCATTGGATTGGATTTAACACAGCCTGGTCCAACGACTATGTGCGAATGGGACCTCAAACTTGGACGGGGAATAATACCCAGTGGGATTCCATTAATACTCCATAGACTGTTCATTTTGTTTCAAATCGATCGTGTGAATACATCCAAACAAAAAACGTAGTATCGGTTGGAAGCACCCCGTCAAAACGGGGTGCTTTCTTATTGGTTAAGCCACACCTAATTTTATACGATAGGGGCGACTAGGTGGCTCAAATGGAAAGTTCAAGGAATCTGCTCGACTCGGAACAATTGCCTGATGATCTTTGAGAAGCCTCTTTATGCGATTAACTGGGACATCCTTCGACGCGCAACCTAACTGTACCCCTAAAGCAGCTGCCGCTCCGGCCACCTGACCCATAGCCATGCAAGAGGCTTGTACTCGAACCGCAGAATTTGCCAAACGGTCCGAACTGACGGATCGACCAGCTATTAGAAGGTGAGAGCTCCCCTTAGGTATCAGTGCTCCAAATGGGATTTTTGGAACGACTCCTGGCTTTAAAAACTCGCGCCGGATTCCATCGTCGTGATGAACGTCAATAAAGTAGAACGTATAGGCAACCGAATCTGCA
>JBCCKK010000024.1:0-18347 GCA_039027395.1 Verrucomicrobiota bacterium
AAAAAGTGACGATTCCTTCCGGGACGAGATGTTAGATGGCCTCAAAAAGTATTCACGATTTGCCCCAATTAACGATCAAGAGTGGGATGAATTTTCTAAACATATTTTCTATCATATCGGAAACTTTGATGATGATGTCGCTTACAAAGGACTTGCCGAACGCTTAGCAACAAATGCGTCAGAAAAAGGGATAACTGAAAATCTATTTTATTTGGCTACAGCGCCTGAATTCTTTTCAACAGTTGTTCGCTCTCTTCATGCCGTCAACCTTGTAGGTCTCGACGTTCCGGCCCGAACTGTTGTCGAGAAACCCATTGGTCACGATTATAATTCTGCGAGGGAGCTTGTTGATGAACTTCAAAAACACATGAGCGAATCGTCGATTTTCCGAATCGATCATTACCTCGGTAAAGAGACGGTTCAAAACCTTATGTATTTCCGCTTCGCCAACTCGATTTACGAGCCCATATGGAACCGCTCGATGATCGATCACGTGCAAATCACGGTGGCGGAACAAGAGGGTGTCGGAACTCGGGGTGGTTACTATGATGGTGTAGGAGCCATGCGGGATATGGTTCAAAATCACCTCACCCAACTGTTAACAATTACAGCAATGGAGCCTCCCGCATCCCTCAATTCGGAAGCACTTCGTGACGAGAAAGTAAAAGTACTGAAGTCCATCACGACACCTAATGTCAAGTGGGTTCGCGAAAACTCAGTCCGTGCCCAATATGAAGGTTACATAGCAGAGGATCGGGTTGACCCCAAATCAGAGACCGAAACCTATGTTGCCCTCAAACTGATTATGGATAATTGGCGTTGGGCTGGAGTCCCATTTTACCTGCGAACCGGTAAAGCCATGTCCACAAAGGCCAGTGAAATTGTCGTGGTATTCAAACGCCCTCCTCGGGCTCTATTTGAATCGAGCGATAGCGATGTCCATCGGAATCGACTTCATATTCGCTTGCAGCCTGAAGAGGGAATTCACCTTACATTTAATGCAAAACGCCCGGGTAAAAGCTCACTCGAATCTGTTGATATGGATTTTGCTTACAAATCCAAATTTGGCTCTTACTCTCCAGAAGCCTACGAACGATTACTCCATGACTTCATAATCGGCGATTCCACACTATTTACTCGAGCAGATGAGGTTCTGGAGGCTTGGAGAATTGTTGATGCCGTTTATGAGGGCTGGAAACAAGCTCCGGTGGCACTGTATCGAAAAGGTTCTTTGGGGCCTGCCGAATCGGATGAGCTACTCAAACGTGATGGCAATGGATGGATTGGGCTCAACAGTCAAACCCATTGTAGTTAGTCAGAGTTCCTAGGACCAAAGGTCTCATCGTATATCAAAAACAAAGTTGAGCTGGAATCACCTGGCTCGATACGTATGCTCGGTAGATGTCGCATCAGGGTTCCCCACCTTCAGATGGACCTGACCGCTCAAGTCCTGAAGAAAAGGTATCTCTCCCTTCTCCAGATCAAACGCTTAAACTCAATCCGGAGAATTTAAGAAGAGGCACGTCTATTCGGAAACTTTGGGAACCTACGCTTCGACTCAAACTCGATCCGACAACTACCATTACATCTGCGCATCAGGGGGAACGTCATCACCTTCCTAAACGTTTGCCGACTCGCCACTTCGCTCTTCCGGTTCAAGAAAAGGCATCCCAATCAGATTATACCGTTTTAAGCAAAATCGCGGACGGCGGGATGGGAAGTATCTACGTCGGAGCGCAGAACAGCTTAAGGCGCGAGGTGGTCATCAAAACAATCCAAGAAACGCACGCGCTCAATCCCGACGAACAAACCCAGTTTCTCACAGAAGCCTTGGTGATCGGAGAACTAGAACACCCAAATATCATTCCAATTTATGAGCTAGGTGTGAATGAAGATGGGCTTTTGTTCTATGCAATGAAGCACGTGAAGGGAAGCCCTTGGAGTGAAAGCATCGAAAACCTCTCTGAGGAACGAAATTTAGAAATTTTAATGCGTGTTTGTGATGCGATCGCATTTGCACATGACAAAAAGATCATTCATCGCGACCTCAAACCTGAAAACGTGATGCTGGGAGAATATGGCGAAGTGCTACTAATGGATTGGGGCTTAGCTTACTCTGCTATACCCGGCGAAAAAAGTGACCTCTTTGGAAGCCAACCGGAGCTCGCAGGAACCCCCGCTTACATGGCACCTGAACTGGCAGGAGGTTTGGTCTCGAAGATTGGAATCCAAACAGACATCTATCTCCTTGGGTCGATTCTCTTTGAAATCATTACAGGAAACCCTCCTCACCTTAAGAGTGATGATAGCCTCGAATGCCTTAAATCGGCTGCAGCCAACGAAGTTCCTCAACCTAAAGAACGCACCGAACTCTCGGCCATCGCATTAAGAGCTCTCGCCACAGAGCCTGAAGACCGATTCAGTTCGGTTCTGGAGTTCCAGCAATCCCTAAAGGACTACAACCATCATGCGGAAAGCCTTAGCCTGGGGCAGTCTGGGCGCTATTGGCTAGACCAAGCGACCACTACGAAGCGTTACGAGGATTTTCAAACTGCCATCCACGCGTGTGAGCAGGCGCTTGTCCTTTGGGAAGAAAACCAGGAAGCCGAGGAAATCCTAGGCCAAGCCCGGCTGTCATTTGCCAGAATCGCCGATAAGCGTGGCGACTTCGATATGGCCTTGTCCTTACTCATGGGCATTAACAACCAAGAACGAGACCTTATTTTAAAGATCCGCAAACGGAAAGAAGAGCGTCTTCGACGTGGTCACCTCCAGTTCCAACTAAAGTGTGCTCTCATTGGAACGGCATTTATTGCCGCTTGCGGACTCATTGGAGGATTTCTTGGCGTTAAAAAGGAGCGCGATCTAGCTAAGTATGAAGCATTTGTTAACGCCACTCGTTTGGCGGTGGAACGCCTCGAACAGAATGACTTTCAAGGCGTTCTTGAGCTCGATCAACGATCAAGCACGTTTGCAGGTTGGGAGTGGGATTGGTTGTACGCATCGGCCAGCCAACCACTGCCGGTGGCTCACCACTTCGAGAAGTCTATAAAACGTGTTCGACATGCACCCGATTCAAATCGATCTGCGGTTCTTTTCGACGATAATTCGCTCGTTTTACTAAGTAACTTTAAGCGGGTCGCCCCTCTTTTATCAGATAAGGTTAAAGACTTTCGTTGGATTTCAACCGTGAACGGAACGGCCCTTCAGGCTTGGCACGACACCTCCATCATTGAATTCCGATTTAGCGAATCTGAAATTAGCCAGCGGACGCTCCTAAAAGATCTTCCATCTGATGCAAATGGGTTTCTATCTGACTACGGGGGAAAACTATATGTCGAAAGACCAGGCGAGGCTGGTTTCATTTATAGTCTTTCTGCCCAGACTCCTCCTGTTCAACTAAAAAGAGACAATACCTCTAAATGCTTTGCTTCTGCTTTTAACTTCGATGAGACCCAATTCGCTCAAATCACAAGAGAAGAACCTCGTATTTTTCTTTACGATACCACCACAGGAAAACAAATCCGTCGTTCACGCGACCACCACGAATACGAATACACATCGGAGGCTGACATGCGATTTACTCCGAACCAAAACGACCTCATTTTTCTAGGAAAAGCTGAAATGTTGGGAACTCGGCATCCAAAATTTTTAAATCCGAAGTTGAATATGCCTCTATCCAGCCAACCTAATTCCTTCGATCTTTCTAAAGATGAATCACAGGTCGGTGTCGTTACGGAACAGGGAGAGTTTGCTATTTTTGACATGAAGACTGGAGCCCCCTTCCTGCACCTGAAGCACCCCAATCGCCGATGGAAACAGATCGTTTCACTCAATCAGACCAATTCTTGGGCTCTAGTCGATCATGACAATTCTATTTCTTTTTGGAACCCCTCCCTGCAAAAACAGTTTAAGACGCTGTGGAACGATCGAATTCCTAGTTTGTCTTTCTATTACCACGAGCCAAAAGAAAGACTTTACGCCGTGAAGCAGAACGGCGAATTGCTTCTAATTCCAATTAATAGCAAAGGTAACGCTAAAACGATTTACAGAAACTGCAGCCGCCGCCTAGGAATCCAAGCAGTGACTTTTGGTAAAACGCCTCACCTGGTTTTCGCGACTGAAAAACGTTTAATATTAAAAGACCTCACAACCGAAGACACAATCGAACTCCCAACGCCACACCCTTTCACAGACTGCATTGTTATTCCTGAAAGAAAGCGTATCTTGGCAATGACTCGTGACACAGTTTTGTGTTGGTCTCCCGAGAAAAACGTGATTCTTTGGGAAACCCAACTACCTCAAGCTGCTCTCACCCAGGGGGCCTATCTTTCGAAAAATCGAGCCGTTCTTGCCAGTCAAGATGAGCTATTTTTTATAGACGTAAGAGATGGCAACTTGGTAGAACGTCTATTTACCAAACAGAAAATGATAGCTGTCCAATCGGGCCTCCCTGGAAAGTGGTTCATCACGAGCCACACAGACCGAACACTTACATTGCGTGACGAAAAATCGGGTGAAATCGTTTATACGTTTGCCCAGGAAAAACAGATTGTTATCGATACATCTATCTCACCGAACCAATCTCGGCTAATCGCGTCGACGGCTGACGGGCACATTCATTTCTGGGATCTCAACACGATGAGAAAGATCTTCTCGTTTCAGGCTCACCAAGGCGCAGCCATATCCGTTTCGATGACTCCCGACGGAACCCATCTCATTAGCTCAGGAACAGATAACGAAGTTCGCCTTTGGTCGGGTTCTCAATAGCTGGCTATTCTTCGCCTGCTTTTTCTTTTCCATCTTCCTGAGTATATGCTTCCAAACCTTCTTTTGTAATGAGATAAGGCTTGCCACATCGAGGACATTTCATGCGAAGAACTTCTTCTCCTTGATATAACATTTCCGGATCTGCCCTAAACGTTGGTGCCAATAACTCGAACATCTTTTCTTCCGAACAACCGCAGTCCCACCGATAATTGCGTTTTTCCAGAAGCGAAAATTCCTCAGCCTGCTCTAACCCCTCTAACATATTCAATTCTAAACGTTTTAACCAGGCCTCATCACAGTCAGGTTGCGCGGAAAACATCCAATACTCTTCATCTCGCACACGGAAATATCGAGCAATCCTCTGTTCACTCTGGCGATAGAAGTGTTCCACGGCTTCGAATATTTCTTTCGTATCGAAATCAACCACACTTCTTCGCTTCGGGCTATTGCCTCGAATAAATTCGGCAAACATCATGTTTCCCTCGGACTCGCGAATATTCTCCGTAAAAATAGTTCCGACGACTGTTCCTTTCGGATTATCTCCAGCGACAAAAAAGTTTGCGAGAGGTTCCTGAAAATTGATCGTCCAGGCACAAACTTCATTCCATGGGCGTGATGCTGAATGCAGAACCATTGCTGCTAATGCCTCCTTAAATAACGAATCCAGATTAGCAGCATACCGTTCATGAAGATCAGCAAGTTGCAAATAGTAGTCGACATAAAGATCTGAAAATTCCGCACGAGTCAGGAGAACATTCCGCTCGCGAATAAAGAGGGACTCAACAGATATTCCTGAAGAATCGTTCGAAAAGGTTTCGGACATATACCGCTGATAGTATCCAAAGAAATGCGAATCTCGTCAATCTTCGGAAGGAAATTGACCCAACCACTTTCACTTGTTTTCTCCACAAGAAACCGTATCGGTATAGTCATGCACCAATCGTTTGTCATCACGCTGCTTGGTAAAGACCGCCCAGGTCTTGTCGAATCCGTGGCCTCCTCGGTTCGTGAAAATGAAGGAAATTGGCTGGAAAGCCAAATGTGTAGCCTAGGCGGCCAATTTGCTGGTATTGTCCATGTCTCTATTCCTGAATCAAAACTGCAGAACTGGGAGGACGGATTAGAAACATTAAGGCAAAGCGGTCTACAGATTCTTTTAGCAGAAGATCAACCGGACAGTGAACTCGCTGCTCTTAAAACCGCGGTTTTTGAGATCGTTGGCCAAGACCGCCCTGGAATCATTCGGTCGATTTCGGCCCAACTTGCCAGGCACGAAGTGAATGTAATCAAACTCTCAAGTGAGTGCTCTAGCGCGCCTTGGTCGGGTGAGCCGTTATTCCGAGCCCAAGCGGAAGTTCAAATTCCAGAGACTTGCCAAATCGAAAACCTCCGCAGTGATCTAGAAAAGATTGCGGCAGACCTGATGATTGACATCAGCTTTATCTAATCTGGAAGGATTTGCGATACTCTCGCGCTGGAAGTTGCGCTTCCGCACGAAACACTCGAGAAAAATAAAGAGGGTCTTGAAATCCAACACGGTCGGCAATCTGGTTAATGGGTAACGATGATTCGATCAATAGCCGTTTTGCCTCCTGAATTCTTAACCGAAGAAGATACTTGCCTGGCGGATGAGAAAAGCGCCGCCTCCAATAACGTCTGAAAGTTGCGGGAGACATCCCATGATTCTCCGCAACTTGATCCCAGTCGATACACTCCCGGAGATTAGAACGAACATAGAGCTGGATTTCTTCGATTTTCCGCTCGGACTCCGTCCTCTCCAAAATAGGACCACCGCAAAAGCAATCCAACAACAGCATCTCACACTCCCGATCGATGCGGTCCGCAAGTCCAGGATCCTTAGGATCACCTGCTAGTTGATCTAGTTTTTGAAGCCTTGTTTTTAGAAAAACATCCGAAACCATGTCAAAAACGAAAGCTTCGTTTTTATAAAATCCAATTTTCTTAAAATAATCAGAGGACTCAGCATCATAAATAATGTAGAACTCGTGCCAAAATTCGTGTGGCGATTCGGGTCCGTATTCCAGCCAAATGCCTGGGGGCTCAACCAAAATACAGGGAGCTTCTACACTCCAGCTTTTACCGAGAGCATGAAAACTTCCCCCACCCTTTAAAATGAGGGAGAAATTAAATGTGCCAAAAGTTGTTCTTACCCAGTCGAGTTTGCATGGCATATGGCCGATCGTCTTCACATTAGCTAGTGATGGAAATCGCCGGGGAAGCACGGCCCAGTGTTTGACAATATTATCCATATCTTTGAAAATGATCTCTATTTAAAACCGCCAATAAAATGATATATTTGATCAAATTATACATATGAATAAGAAAAGCGCACTGATTATCGAGGGAGGTTGGAAAGGACACGAACCTAAGGAAGCGGCCCAGTTGTTTGCCGAAGCTCTCGAGTCTAAAGGATTTGCGGTAGAAATTGCTTCGGATCTTGCCGTATTCGACGATGTGAATCTATTACGACGCCAGAGCCTGATCATTCCCTGCTGGACCATGGGGAATCTCACCGAGACTCAAGCCAAGAATCTATCTTCTACCATTCAATCAGGTATTGGTCTTGGCGGATTTCATGGTGGTATGGGTGATGCATTCCGAGGTTGCCACGACTATGAGTGGATGGTGGGAGGACATTTTGTCGGTCACCCTTTTGTTGGAGAGTATATTGTTCGCTTAACGGAACAGAACCATACGATTACATCTGAGCTACCTAAAGAATTCAGTTACAACTCCGAGCAGTATTATATGCTCATGGACCCCGGAAACACGGTTCTCGCTGAAACGACGTATCTCTATGAAAACCATCCCTGTTCCATGCCTGTCATATGGATTAAGTCTTGGGGAAGTGGGCGCGTTTTCTATTCCGCACTCGGACACAAAGTTGTTGAATTTTCGACCTATCCCAAGGTGAAAGAAATGACCATTCGCGGACTACTCTGGGCAGCCAAAGAATCCGAGTAAGTAGCTCTTTTAACGACCAGTCTTGAGTCGTTTGGCCAATTTCTCAGGTAAACCGGCTGCTCGAATCTTCGCCTGGGCTTGAGCTACATCATATGTGATCCGACGGAACTCTACGGTCTGGGTTTCAGCGTCAAAAACGACATAACATGCCTTGGGGTCTCGATCTCGAGGTTGCCCCACAGATCCCACATTGATCAAATATTTAACTTCAGGCCTGAGCCGCATTCGCCTTGCTCCAGGGGAATGCGAGCTTATCCGCTTATTTTTTTTCCAAACCTTCGGAACGTGTGTGTGGCCACAGAAGGCCAAGTTGCACTGCTGGAGAGCAAAGTGTCGTCTCGCTGCTTGGTTATCCACAACATAGTCCCACAGAAGTGGTTCAAATAAAGAGGCATGCACCAATTCAAAGTGCGTTCCTTTAATGATATGAGGCAATTCGGAAAGCCATGTCTTATGGTGCGCTTCCAATTCGAGTGTAGAAAAAATAACCCCCTCCCGAGCCAACGGACTAAAGACATCCAGCAATTCGGGAAAGCTAATCGCTTCATCATGGTTTCCCGCAATGACATTCCAATCATTCTGCATCAAGTAATCAACACACTTAACAGGGTCTGCACCGTAACCAACGACGTCACCCAGGCAAAACCGGTTAGAAATACCCTCGGTTTCTAAATCTTCTAAAACTGCGGAAAACGCCTCCCAGTTTCCATGGATATCGCTCACGATAGCATACTTCACAATCACACTCTCCAACCTCAAAACGCCTTAAGAGAGGCCATACTATGCACGCTTTTTGGCCTTGTGCCTCAAAAATATTTTCCTTCTGGCTTCACATCAATGGTAATTGCCGTCAGTAGGTTAGAAATCTTATTACGGCTAGATGTAAAAAAAAGGCTGCATCCTGAAATATGCCCGTTACACTTTGGCTTGTGTACAGAATATCGCTTTTGCTCCCAGTCGCATTTCTATGCGCCGCCGTTCTGGGGCTCACTTCACTTTGTTCTGCCCAAGATAGTAGTTCCTCGCCAGAGAAGGCGAAAGAGGAGGCTCAATCAACGCTTCCCGCATTTGCATCATCACCGGAGTTTCTATTTTCATTTCTGGAATACCGCTATGGTATTCACCGACGAGTGGTAAAACGTTGGGAAGGACTGTTGATGGAAAACCAGGGAAAGGTATTAGCTGGAAAAATCACGTTGGACTACTTCATCAATCCCCAAGGATTTATAACAATAATAGAGCCGAAGTCAGGATTCGCAGAACCTCCACGTGAGTCAAACATGGAAAAACTGGCAAAATATGCCCTCGCTCTCGAAAACGAATCGCCAACAGCTTTTCCAGAAGTTGTTAAAGAAGCCTATCCCAATGGCTATTTTTATCAGATTACGCTTTCGCTTAAGTAACTCGACGTTTTTCCTGTGAACGAAACCTCTTCAAAATCCAAGAGACCTGCGGCTTATTTTTCGATCTACAATCTAGTAGCACCTGTCGTTTTCGCGGTTTTATTTATAATGCTCGGTAAAACCGACATTGTTGAAAAACTCGAGAACCTCACTCTGGATCAACGCGTTAAAGTGCGTCACAACTCCCAGGAGCCCATCGATAGACGCCTGTTTCTTTTGGCAATTGATGATCCCTCTGTAACCAAGTTGGGAGTCTGGCCATTTGATCGCGAGATCCATGGTGAACTCATGCGTGTTCTTTCTGAGGGCAAACCTAGGGTATTTGCTTGGGATGTTATCTTTGACTCGTACAGCCAAGAGAAAGGGCTAGCTCCTGATATTCCAAAATCATCAGACCAAAGCATGGTTAGCGCTATTGGTGACTTAGAAATCCCCGTCATCACTGGAGTGATGGGATTTGGTGCAGACAGTGAAACCTATTATACAAAAGCAGGCAAGGTAGCCGAAAAGTCCGGCTGGGAGTCTAATTACGAAGCCATCAATTCAGACATCGCCCATTTTGATTATGTGATGACACCCTTTAAAGAGCTCTGGGAGACCTCACTCATCGGCGTCGTCAATGCCGATCGGCACGCGGATGGCGTTGTTCGAAAGATTCCTTTTGTCAATCGTGTCGAAGACCGCATTATACCGAGTCTAACGCTGGCGGCTTTATGTTCCTACTGGAATATCGACCCTAAGAAAGATATTCGAATCACTCCCGGGGAAGCTATCTATATTGATTCACCCCTCGTCCGTCGACGTATTCCTATCGATCACGATGGTTATTATCATATCAACTACCGATATGAATTGCAGGACTTGATAGATGAAAAGGCAGTCTCATCCTACTATGGCACGCTCGCCGTTTACCATCAGCGGTATAATCTTAAAAAATCAGGAATCGACGCACCTGATATTCAGGACAAAATCGTTTTTATAGGACAAATTGCGGTCGGAATGGCAGATATTGGAAGAAGTCCATTCAGTGGATTCAGCCCAATGGTTCTTACCCATATCAACGTTATAGATAATGTCCTCAAGGAGGACTATCTTCATGTCCCGCCGGCTTGGGCGGTATGGAACATCTTTCTGATTCTGGCCTACCTTTCAATCATCCTTCCGACACCACTTGATTTTTGGTGGAAAACTATTATCCCAGTATCAATCTTTTCAGCTTATATCGGCTTAGGCGTGCTCTTATTCCTGAGTTCTAATCTAGCTTTACCCATGGTCGCTCCCAGCCTAGCCTTTCTCTTTTTGCATACTGCTGGTGTTGGCAAACAGGTTTTGGAAGAGAGAAAAGCAAGAGAAGAACTTCGCCAAACCTTCTCTGCCTACGTGGCACCTGGGATTTTAAATTCCATTTACGATAATCCGAATGCGCTGAAACTTGGAGGCGCGAAGAAGGAAGTCGCTATTCTCTTCACCGATATTCGCTCGTTCACTTCGATGACTGAAGTCATGGACTCCGAAATTCTCGTGGCCCAGTTGAATGAATACTTCACCGAAATGGTTTCTTGTATCAACCGAAATGGTGGAACGTTGCACAAATTTATTGGGGACGCGATCATGGCGGTTTGGGGAGATGTAACATATACAGGTCCCACTATTGATGCAGGAAGATCGTTGCAATCGGCTATTGAAATGAGGAACTCACTGGCAAGTCTCAATAAAGGCTGGATTGGCCAAGATCGACCTGAATTTCATATGGGCATCGGCATTAACTTTGGGAAAGTCACCGCGGGAAATATTGGGGCGCCTCAGCGGATGGAGTTCACTGTTATCGGAGACCCCGTAAACTTAGCAGCTCGTTTAGAGTCGCTAAACAAAAAATTTGGAACCGAGATTCTAATTGGAGAAAGTATGTATGAGCTTACCCACGAGCGGTTCCTATTCAGACCTATTGCCAAAGTGCAAGTCGTCGGAAAACAGGAAGGGGTACAAATCTACGAAGCGCTCTGCAGCGTTGATAAACCCGAACAGTCCCCTTATGATATGAAATGGGTAAATCTTTACGAAGAAGGTTACTCGAGATTCATGGAACGACGCTTCGATGTTGCTGTACGCCTTTTCGAAGCTTGCTTAAATGATCGACCAAACGACAAAACAACGAAACTTTTGCTAGAAACTAGCCGCGATTTCATGGAGACTCCTCCGCCGAAAGGTTGGAATGGCACGTTCGAAATGACTTCCAAGTGACGATAAATCGAGACAAGATGAAACTTAACAACTATTAAGATTCTTAATTTATGGCATCGTTACTCATATTAGAAGACAGTCAGGTCCAATTGACCAGCTTGAGTAATAACATCAAGGCTCGTTACCCAGATCTTGAAATTCTCCCAGCCCGGACCATTGAGGAAGCTCAACTTCTGCTCAGCGAGTACGACGACATTGATATATTCCTTCTCGATATCTACGTCCCTGACGGCAGCGGTATTGATTTTCTTTGTGATGTAAAAACCATCTCTCCGGAATCTCATGCGATTATGATGACCGCCAATCCGGTGCCTGAAATGCAAAAACATGCTCAGGAGCTTGGCGTCATTCGTCTTTTCCAAAAGCCGATCGAGCTCGATCCCCTGTTTGCCGAATTTGAGCGTTTGATCGGACCGTCTAAAGACGGTAGTAGCGAGGGATCCAACAGTAGCTTTAAAGCTTCACTTGGAGGCCTATCCACCGTCGACATTATTCAATTGAAGTGCCTATCCCGAGCAACTCAAGTAATTGCATTTGTCTGCGGCGATGGTATTTCCGGAAAGATTCATTTCCAGCGTGGAGAAATTGTCCATGCAGAAACCACCACGGGCAAATCTGGGTTAGACGCGTTCAATGAAATCGTCGGGTGGAAAGGTGGCCGAGTTGAAGAGTCTCAAGAACCGATCGCCGAACCTACCATCGATAAGGGTTGGGAATCCTTATTAATGGATGCCGTTCGCATGATTGATGAATCAACACTTGTTCAAGACTAAAACCAATTAATACCTATGGGTTCCAAAATTCTAGCAATTGATGACAGTCCGACTTTGCGGAAGTTTATTTCCAAGCATTTAACGGCATACTCTGAAAACTACGAGGTTCTTACTGCAGCAAGCGGTCAGGAGGGAGTCGACCTTTCCAAGAAGGAAGCCCCCGACCTCATCCTACTAGATTTTATCCTCCCAGACTTTAATGGCGATGATGTCTGCAGAAAGCTTGAGGAAGACGAAAGCACTAAGAACATTCCGATTATTCTGATGAGTAGCAGCGCTCCCGATATTGAAAAAACGGAGAGCCAGTTTGGAAGCATCGTTCGATCAATGATCAAACCCTTTTCTCCACAGCTCCTATGTGCAGGTGTCAGCTTTGTCCTGAAGAAGGATAGTAGTGAGACTAGAGAAACACCTTCAGATTCAACGGTTGCAGCTGAGCAAAAACCGGAGACGAGAGAGCCAGCATCTCAGCCAAAATCGGAAATAACACCAAGTTCTGATGGAATCTTATTTGCAGGAAAAACATCTTACTTTGGACTCTACGAGGCCCTAAAAGGTATCGAAGAAGAAAAAGCCTCGGGTGTCTTAGAGCTGAATATCCGAAATCACCCGCATCTCGTCTATTTTAAATCTGGATTACCTCATTTGGTAACGACCAAAGATGTCGATACCTATCTGACTGGCGGAAAGCTTGATATTCCTGAGGAAAGTCAAGACTACTTCAAAACGCTACAAGAAAAACAGAAAGAGTCTGCAAATCCAGTCTTTCTTCAAATGGCAAAAGATCAGGCCCTCCCCCCCGAACAAGGAGAGGCGCTTACAAAACAGTATGGAAACTTCTTTTTTGCGGAAGCATGGACCCAAGAACCCTTCCGTTTCATCTTTAGACGCTTTAACGAGCTTCCAGACTATATTCCAAACAGCCCAATCGCAGAAAGTATGGATACGTGGGCAACCAAGACGCTTCGTTGCGTAAACGCACATAGCCCAGCTGTAAAGTCGATTGCGGATGTCAGCGATGTCCTCACATTTACGGCCCAGGGCTACGGACGAGTGCAAGAACTAACACTTACAGAAGAAGAGGTTTCATTTGCAACTCAACTCGGAGAAGGTGGTATTTCGGTAAGCCAAATCTCCGAAAAACTGGGAATGGAAGTCCATAATGTTCATCGAATCCTCTTCCTCTTTATGAAAACGGGGGTCATTGATGCATGGCCGGCGAAGTAATCGCTTATGGATCTCTGCATACTCCATATCGACGATAAAGAATTTGGGATTCCGATGGAATCTGTCAGAGAAGTACTCATCCGTCCTCGAGTGAGCCCGCTTCCCCTCTCTCCTCAGTTTCTTGAAGGGGTCACATCTTTTAGAGGAGGCACCCTGCCTGTTTTCGAAGTGGCATCGTTTCTTACCGACACCGATCCATCGAGTAACAGTAACCGCGATCGTGTCGTAGTCTGTCAAGACCCCAGCGCCCTCGTAGGCCTCCGGGTCGATCTGGTTGACCGAATGGAGTACAGCTCCCCCGTCCCAGAAAAAGAAACATCGATTACCTCTGGCTTAAACGAAACAGACGCGAAGTTTCTTCGTTTGGATCAACTTTTAAAGCATATGACCCAACACATGAAACCTTCTCTCACATAATCCCTATGAACGAAAAAGCAAAAACTTCCCCAGCTTCCGGCTTTAGCTTCAGCATCTCCGCTAAAATCGGGGCCGCATTTATTGGTATCGGACTAATCTCCGTCCTGATCATTGGCCTAATCTCCTTTCTTTTATATAAGAACGTCCTCTCCGAATCTGCCGAAGAGCGTATCGATTCGATACGTGTTCTTGTTCAACAACGCCTCGACAATCAATTTGCTGAATGGGAAAAAGACTCGCGATTTCTAGGTAGCACTGCCAAAGGCGCTATCCAGGAGATCGTGACTCAGCTAGCTAAATTAAGCCAAACTCCAGGAGAGCCCCCCACATTCCAAGAAGGTATTTATCTACTTAGCCTTAGAGCAAACGCAGTCGAACTGGGAATCCAAGGCGTCTTTCTTTTCTCCTCAGAGGGGAAGCCTATTAGTAACGTTTTCGCTCCAGGGACCCCAATCAGTGACACGTTAGGCCAATTTGCCGCAAGCGCCTTGCAAAAAGGATCTATTGTTAATGGCTATGCCTACCGGGGAGAAGCATCCCCCAAGAATATCATTTTTCTTAGTGCTCTCCCCATTATTGATGCGGAAACTAACATTAAAGTGGGAGCACTTGTCACTGAACATGCTCCCAACAAACTTTTCAATGTGCTGAGTTTCGGAGGTCGTCCTGCAGATGCAGGATTGGGGAAAACGGGCCAAGCCTATCTCGTTGGTCCGAAACCGGACTTCTATCCCATGTCGCCCGTTCGCGGAATCTCCGGAAATACATCTATTCAGACCGATGGAGTTCGCAAGGCATATTCTGGATCAAATGGGGTATCAAGCTATTCAAACTACCGAAAAGCCAATGTTTTTGGATCTCATGGAAAATTGAAAACGGATGGATTAGAATGGGCTCTGATCGTTGAGCAAGATCGCGGTGAGGCTCTTGCTCCCGCAATATCCGTCTCCGTGGTTATTGTCGGAATTAGTTCAGGCTGGCTTATCATCGTTATCGTCAGCGGCTTCGCCTTTGCCAAAGTCTTTTCAAATCCAATTGTCGCCCTCGAAGAAACCATGCGCCGCTTTGCTTCAGGAGATGAGTCTGCCCGTGCTGAAGCACACAATCATGATGAAATCGGAAAACTCGGCTTAAGTTTCAATAATATGGTGGCAGAAAGAAATGCAGCAAAAGATCGGATCAGCACAGAAAACCGCCGCCTACAAAACAATATTCAAGACTTCCTACTTGTCGTTGCAGATGCATCTGAGGGCAAACTTTCCGTGCGTGCAAAGAAAACAGAGGGTGTCTTGGGAAATGTTGCGGATGCTCTTAACCAAATGTTATACAACGTGGGTATTTTGATTGGAGAAGCTAAGCGTGTGAGTGCTGAAGTGGAGCGCGCGGCCGGGGGAATCATCGAATCTGCGCAAGGTTTAACCCAGGGAGCCTCGAAACAAACCGATCAGGTTAACACCACAATTCAGGATGTTCAGACATTCACCGAGGAATCCCAGAATGTTTCGGAAAATTCTAAAGAAGCCGCTACCTCAGCAAGTAGCACGCGCGAAGCTGCAGAAACGGGTGCAGACTCTGTCCGCGATGCTATTGCTTTTATGGTTCGTCTTCAAGATGGAGTGCAAAGCACCGCAAGAAAGATTGATACCTTAGGTCAACGCTCCAAAGAAATTTCAGGGATTGTCCAATCGATTAGTGAGATTAGTGCTGAAACCGATGTATTGGCGATGAATGCTTCAATCGAGGCTGCACGCGCCGGAGAGCATGGGAAAGGCTTTACCATTGTGGCTGACCAAGTTCGCGCCTTGGCTGACCGGACTCGCCTCGCCACGGTTGAAATCGAAAAACTTGCTCGTGGGATCCAGAAAGAGACTGAAGAGGGTGTGCGCCAAATGGAGAACCAAACACGTGAGATGGAAAGTGGTGTACAACAGGTGAGTAGCGCGGCTAAAGCGCTTAGCAATATTGTGGAAGCCAGTGTTGACTCTTCAACTCTAGCTGGACAAATCAGTCAATCCGCAAGCGAGCAAGAAAAACGTGCGGAATCCGTTTTATCAAGTATTCGCGCAATCAACGAGATCGCCGAAGAAACCCAAACAAAAACCTTAGAGTTCCAAAAAACCAGTGATCGGCTTGCAGGACTAGCCGTCGAGCTAAACACCCAGCTCGATAACTTTGATATTGATCAAGACAAAGCCTCGTAGTAATCCCGTGATGCCGGAACCTCCTCCCAATAGTTCTCCAGCTCCTTTCCCGAAACCACCGGGAAAAACTCCCATCATTGGTTTTAAGCCGGTTGCTCCAAAGCTTAGTCCCAAGATTAAGAAAGATACCGATTTTGAGCATCCAGAACTCTCTTTACCTATCAAGGCACCTACTATCCCACCAGTAGAAGCCCAAAAAACGTCGCCTAAACCCAGGATTCCGGTCAAAGCCGCACCAAAGCTGGCCGCTAAATTGGCACCTGTTGAAGAACCTAAAGCAAAATTCCAACCTAGCTTCAAACGTCCAGCCCCGAATTTGACGCCTCAAGTCGAAGCCGAGTCGACAACTCTTCCGACAAGTATCAGCGTTCCCGGAAAGCTTAAACCCAAAGCCTTGGTGCCCCCTCCTGCCGACGACATGCAAGAACTCTTCAAAGAAGAATTTGAATCGTATGTTCCGGAAATCGTTGAAGCCTTTGATCATCTAAATAAAGACTTGGCACTCACCGATGCTTGGCAAGCCTTGAAGACAAAGTTTCATGCAATCAAGGGAGCAGCTAATACAGTTAAACTTCCAGATCTTGGCACTCTGGCGCATGGAGCAGAAAAAGCCGCATTGGATGCCCTAGAATTTGAAGAACATCAGACCACTGAGAACTTTAATAAAGCTGCCGAAACCTTTAACACCTTGGCATCAAAACTCAAGGTTAAGATCCACCAAATACTACCGCTGTTTCCATCGGTTAAAACCAAACCATCGCAGACTAAGTCTTCAATAAAGAGCTCGAACACCAAGTCTTCAGCTATTCTGAGTTCAACCGAAATTAGTGCTCCCATTGTCGCTCTTCAGAATTGGCAAGCCTCCCCATCCGAAGAAAGTAAAGCTACATTCCTCAACAAAGTCGAATCGCTACTCAAAACTTTGCAAGGCACTCGGCTTACTGGGCTTCAAAATAGTTTTTCTCAGCTCGAAGAGTTTACTCATAAAGTTCCCCAAGCTCCTCAGGAAATCTTCTTCTCGGTCATGCATCGAGCTCTGGATGATGTTAGGATCTATCTAAACGCACTTAAACACGACCCTACACTACCGTGGTCTAGAAAATGGGGCTTCTATTTTGCAAGTATGGAGATTGCTCTCGCTTCAGAGATTCAATCTAGCTCCAACACAGATTCGTCAGAGCCTGCCAATGAAAATCGCGATCCAGATATGGTGGAAGCTTTTTTGGAAGAAGCAGCAGACAACCTCCAACAAATCGAGCAGTCTCTGATTGCTTGGGAGCAGAATCAAAACCCAAGCGATCAGCAAGCTAATCTTCGCCGTCATTTTCATACACTCAAAGGGGCAGCTAACAGCGTTGGTTTGACGAAGCTTGGCGGTGATTTCCATATCCTTGAAGATACGATGGATAAGCACGATCCGAATGAACCGGTAGAAGCATTGCTTCCACGCTTATTCGGCTGCTTAGATGAGGCTTCTCAATACGTTGATTTGCTCAAAGCAAATCCTCAAGCTCCTTGGCCAGGCAATTGGGGGAAAAAACTTACCCAATTGGAGGAAGTCGAAGAATCAAACACCTCCGAATCCCCTCGTCTCAGCGAGCCCATCGATCCGGAAATGATGGATGTCTTCATTGAAGAAGCAGAGAATCTTTTTGACCCGATTGAAACCGCCATCATGCAGTGGGAAAATGGTCAGGACGAAAAGAGTCAGCAACAAGCACTAAGGCGAAATTTTCACACCCTAAAAGGGGCCGCTAATAGCATAGGTTTAGCAAAGCTAGGAAATGATTTTCATGCTTTAGAAGACTTCATGGAACAAGGTGAAGTAGAAACCGAATCAGGAAGCCTGTTTTCTTTTCTTCTCGGCTGCCTCGATGATATACGAAACTATATCTCGAAGGTGCAAAGTGATCCTCTTGCCGACTGGCCCCAAAACTGGGCACAGTCTATCGAAAACCTTCAGCAAGGAATCATTGATACTCCTAAAACAGATTTACCCAAAGAAGATACGGAACTCACAAGCCCAAAGACTCCACCACCTGAACGCCAAACCTTACGGGTGGAAGCATCCCAACTTCAAGAGCTGATGCATATGATCTCTGAGTTAGTTGCTGAGCAAACCAAGATCCAAGAATACGTCTCTCAATTGAAATTCGTTCAGAATCAGTTAATAGAAATTGCCAACGAAACCATAAGCTCAGAGGCGACAATTGCACTTAAAGAAAAAGCGGAGCAGATCGGATTGTTGCACACATCTCTTGGCGATGATGATCAGCTTTTTCGTCGCTATGCCAAACGCATTCAATCTGATCTGGTTGAGTTGAATATGG
>JBCCKK010000025.1:0-17997 GCA_039027395.1 Verrucomicrobiota bacterium
GGGTTGTGGGAGGCGCTGATCATTAATCCTGCCGTGGCTTTATAGTGCGTAGTCAAAATTGCTACAGCTGCAGTGGGGATAATTCCCACGCATTGAGTCGTTCCTCCACCATCATTGATTCCGTTTACAAGGGCCTGTTCCAACACATATCCAGATTCTCTTGTATCACGACCTATGATGAATTGAGGTTCAGGTGTAGACCGTTTGAAGTATTCTGTAGTGGCTTTGCCAACTCGATACACAAAATCTTGTGTCATGGGAGGCGTTCCGAAGGTTCCTCGGATGCCATCGGTGCCGAAATAGATGCGTTTTTGATCTTTCATACGTGGGCCTGGAATGTTTACAGGCAGATAATCGATATTCCAAAGAGAAAAAAACTGGGCAGAAAGCAGATTCGCGTTACATTTCCCTTTCCATGCGTTTCGGAATTTTTGGAGATATTCACAGCAATCAAGAAGCGCTCGAGGCAGTTCTGGAGGATATGCAGGCGCAGCGAGTGACTCACACTGTGTGTATCGGAGATATCGTGGGTTACAATGCAAACCCGTCGGAGTGCCTCGAGTTGGTTCGCTCATTGGGCTGCCCAGTCGTCAAAGGGAATCATGATGAGGAAGCCTCCGAAGACCGTAGTATCGAGCATTTTAATCCCTTGGCGTTTGAGTCTATGAACTACTCGCGCAATCAGCTTTCCGATGAACAGAAGAAATATTTGCGGACATTATTGATGCAGCGGACAATTCACGACTTTACGGTGGTGCATTCAAGTTTAGACGGTCCTGCGCGTTGGATTTATGTGTTTGCTCCGCAAGATGCTCAAAAGAGTTTTGTGTATCAGCGCACTCAGGTTTGCTTTTACGGACATACTCATGTGCCAACGGCCTATATTCTGGAAAATGGCGAGGTCCAAGAGTGCTTTTATAAGCGGCTCGTGATCCAAGAGGACAAGCAATATTATATTAATGTGGGTTCGGTAGGGCAACCTCGGGATGGAGACTGGAGATCCGCCTACGTGGTTTACGATACCAAAGATAGGACGGTCGAGCTACGTCGAATTCCTTACGACATCAGTCGTGCTCAAGAAAAAATTATTGAAGCAGGTTTACCAGAACGACTTGCTGAGCGTTTGGCAAACGCTGTTTAAGTTATAGTTAACCTTGGTATGCGGCTCCTGGTGATCAAACCAACCGCCCTCGGCGATGTTGCACATGCCCTGCAAGTGGTCCCCTATTTGAAGGCAATTGGGTGGTGTGACCATTTGGCTTGGGTGGTCGATGAAGACTACGCCCCGCTGGTTGAAAGCTGCCCTCTTGTGGATCAAGTCATTGGCTTTCCTCGGAAACGCTGGCGCCGAAAACGGCCGCTTTCTGAAATCATCGGTTGGGCTGGAAAACTTCGACAGCAGTCTTTTGATCTTGTTTTGGATCTACAAGGACTTGCCCGCAGTGCTTTGATGACGCTCGCCTCCGGCTGTCCCAAGCGCATTGGCTTAGAATCGAGTCGAGAGGGATCTCGATTTGTCTACACGAAGCGTGTGAATGACACAGCAAGCCATGCTATCGATCGTTATGCAGCAGCGTGCGGCAATTTAGTTGGGGCATGTCCCTTACCTCAGGTCTATTTAGAAACGAAACCAGACCGTGGCTTAATAAAGCGTTTCGAAGGGCAGCCGTATACCGTGATCCATGCGTATTCTCAAAGAGATGAAAAACTCTGGCCTTGGCGGTATGTTCAAGAGTTGGTTGAGCGGCTGCCAGACGAGCGCTTTGTTTTAGTGGGGCAGGGCTCTCGTTTCCCGTGTTCCGGGCATCATATCTATGACCTGCGAAATCGAACGTCTCTGAAGGAGTTGATTCCTGTCATTGGTGGAGCACAAGCGTTGATTAGCACCGATTCGGGACCTCTACATATCGCTGCGGCTCTAGGGATACCTGTTCTGGGGATCTACGGGGCTTCTTTGCCTGAGCGAACCCGGCCGCGAGGCAAGCGTGCTTTCTATCTGTGGAATCCTGAATTCAGTCACAATTTGAAACGCTCTATATTACCTGCTCATGTTTCTGCTGAGGCCATGGAATCCATTACCCCAGATTTCGTGGTCAATCGGTGGCGTGATTTGATCAAAAGCAGCTAATATTGCATAAACAACTGTCGAAAATCCGGCATCTCAATGTTACAATTGTGTGACATCAACTATTAATGTAGCTTATCGAAGACAGAAAAACTTATGTAAGCCGTTTTTTAAGAGTGATTTGAGAGTAAAATCGGTACTTTTTTCGCTAATTGGCATTAAAGTTGCATTTATGAAATTTCCTTATAATAATCAAAATACAACCAAAACGAGGTGATTTATGAAGACACAAAGAACGCGACAGAATAGAAAATGGTCCGCAAGACAAGTGATTGAAGAAATTCGTAAATGGGAATCAGAAGGCAAGCCTCTCTATTCTCATCACGTGAGAAAGAACTTTCAAGAGCTACTTGCTGCAGGAATTCGCTATCATGGCAGCTGGAAAAATGCTGTTGAAGCAGCTGGGATTTCTTATGACGACATTCGCAAGTATAAAGATTGGTCAAAAGATTTGATTATCGCAAAGGTTCAAGAGCTACATCAACAAGGTGTGGATCTTTCCTTCAGAGCCATGATGCTTAGTAAATACAACTCCATGGTCTACGCCGCAATCCGACCAAACCACTTTGGAGCTTGGAAAGAAGCTTTGGCTGCTGCAGGTCTTTCTCCCGATGAAATTTACCGCTATCGCTCTTGGGACGAGGAAAGTATTCTCGATGAGATTCGCGAGCTGAAAGCAAAAGGTGCTGATTTGAGTTCGAAAACCATGGATGAAACGTCGAATCCGTTGATCGCAACCGCTCGTCGTCGTTTTGGAAACTGGGGTAATGCCGTACAAAAAGCAGGGATTGATTACTCCGAGATCCGCCGCCGCCGCCGCTGGACAAGCGAAGCGATTGTAGAAGGCATTCGTGAGCTGCGCGATCAAGGTGTGAAAATGCAAAGTAATGAAGTGCGGAAGCATGCGCCTGCTTTGTTTGCCGCAGCGTGCAAACCACGGTTTTTCGGAACCTGGTCAAAGGCATTAAAAGCCGCTATGGAAGATCAATCTTCCAAAGTTGCTGTCAAAGCCTAAGCACGACGCAAACGTATTTAATAGACAAGGCTCGAAACCCCGTTTCGAGCCTTGTTTCGTTTTGTAATCAAGGGCATAGTTTAAACGATGCGCCAATTGTTGGTTAAAACGTTTTTCTTGGGATTGCTATTAAGTCTCGCCCACCAATCCTACGCTCAACTTCAAATTAGTTTAGAAGCCCAGCGCGACACGTTTCTGCTCTACGAGCCGATCGTTTTTAAACTAACCGTCACTAACACATCTGCGTCGCCGATTGCCTTAACCGAGAACCCAGGCTCCAAACGGCCTTGGTTAGCGTTCCAGATTTTTCGTGCAGATCGCACAAAAGTGAGTGCTGTTGATGGCTATTCCGTTCCTTCACAGATTGTTGATCCAGGACAGTCGACAACATTAGAAGTTAACATTACGCCACTGTACCGGATTCGGAGCTCAGGACAGTATGACATTCAGGCCGTGGTGCAGGTTCCCGGGGGGCGGTCATTTATCACAACCCGCTTGCGGTTTCACATTGGAATCGGTGAGGTAGGTTGGTCGGAGGATGTTTTAATGAACGGAGTGACACGCAAATATTCTCTGATCCGCTTTCTGGAGAGTAAGAAATCCGCGCTTTATCTTAGAGTTGAGGAACCCGATGAGAACCTGGTGTATACGACAACGCGACTTGGATCGGTAGTTGGATTTACCCAGCCTCAAGTTCAATTTGATGCAAATGGAGAACTTCATATTCTTCATATCAGTGCTTCGACGCTGCATCGGTACACGCACGCTTCGGCAGAAGGAGCGATTTTATATCGCGAGGACCGGCAGGCTTTGCCAGGTGCGGCCCCTCGGCTCGTCGAACAAAATGGGGGCAAAGTAATGGTTGCCGGTGGAGTGGACATGAAAGGAAAGCAAAAGCGAAGAAAGCTTTCCGAAGATCAACTCGGGTTGTGACCGCCAGTTTAGCTCTTAAGAACTGTTGCAACGGCAGATGTGATATCCTCGTTGCTAAACGGTTTATTAACCACTTTTTGCGCACCGAGGCTGGAAGCTATTTCGAGCATCTCTTGCCCCTTGATTCCCATGCCTCCCGCAGAAATTGCGATGATTTTAGTATCGGGATAGATGCTTTTTGTCTGTTCAATCACTTCGATTCCATCCATTTCCGGCATAAAAATATCCGTGATCATTAGCGAAACGGGCCCTGTAGTCTCGAGAGCTTTTAAAGCTTCTTTACCGTTTTCGACACTGATGACTTCATAATCTAATTCTCGAAGAATCGTCTCAATCGTTGCTCGAATCGAATCGCTATCATCAATAATTAATATCTTACCCATAGTGTTTTGCTTCTAATATAAAACTATTTAGCAGAGCACTTTAATAAACACCTTCTTCGTCAATTTCTGCTCCGATCATCAAGACGATCGAAGTTGGGTCACCGGCGATGCTTAGTTCTTCAGAAGTTTCCGAGTACTTAAACCGGAATGTGCCTGTCTTGCCCCGCAGTAAGTGTCGAAGGGCTTCAATGCCATCGAATTCTTTGAAAATAGCGTGATAGAGAACCCCCTTTTTGAAATAAATGCTACCAGAAGCGGATTCAGTTTTGAGTTTCAGTCTTCCTGTTTTTGAAGCTTGAATGAGCAGTTGTGTGAGATCGAGCATTGTTATGTCGCCCAACTTGCCCTGCATTTGGTCTGAACCCAATCCGCCTTCTTCGAGTGTCTGAGAATATTTGATGATTGAATCAAGCTTCTTCATGATGGATCCGGCACTGGATTCCCGACTGGCCAAGCTGGTTACCACCTCCTCAGCCAAATGACCGTGCCCGGAAAGCTTAATTTTGATCATTTCCAAAAGGGCCTGCCGTTCCTCACGGCGTTGTGTCGTCTGCTGTGTTGCCGCGTGAACGGATTTTAAAAATGGTTCGGTGACTAGGGGCTTCTCAAGAAAATCAAAGATACCTGCGCGTAGTCCTTCTTTGATCAACTGTTTGTCATCCTTAGCGGATAGGATAAGTGCTTGTAGCGACTCGTCGCGCTGCTTAACCCAACGGATTAAATCAAGTCCGGTTCCTCCTGGCATACTATAGTCCGTAACAACGCAGTCGAAGCTTGAGAGCTCCTCTGCTTCGAGTATCTGACAGGCAGGGAGCATGTCTTTGGCTGTAACGACATGATATCCTTCTTTGCTTAAAGTAATTTGAAGAATTTCTAGCATGATTGGATCATCGTCTACCGTTAGGACTTTGGGTGAGCCGGCAGGATGCATACTCACCGTTTCCCCTTCCTCAGGAAGGGTTAACGTTGTTTCCTTCTTTTCCCGAAAAATTTCCAATGCAGGAGTCCAATCATCTAATCCGGGAGACCAAATGAGGGTGTCAGGGTGGGTCCCGTCCTTACGCCAGGCACGCTCCGCTTCCTGAGCGGTCATAGGCCCTTTTTGATTTCCTCTGAAGTAGAGGAAAACGCGAGTGGGATCGAGTTCTGCCACGGAGCTGCTCATTTCGTTATGTTTCAGGGTCCATCTCTTTGCGGGTTCTTTGGAAGGTGCTATGCATTTCAGGCACGACCTTGCGAACGTCGTCCAGCCGATTCTCGGATGAAAGTTGCTCACAGACTTTAGCTAAATCGGCTAGTTCGTTTGCTCTGAAATTGCCCGCAGTTCCCTTAATGGTATGAGCGATGTTTTTAGCATCTTCTGCATGGTTGCTAGCAAGAGCTGCGTCCATCTGTTGCAATCTCTTTTCTGTCTCAGAGATAAACAGCTTGATCAAATGGGGCGGAAAATTGATGCTAGCTCCACTCGTCTTGGACTCGTTAACCGGAGGTGGTGTGGGCGATGTAGCCTGGACAACGGGAGGGGGTAGATGTTGGGTTTTATGGAGATGGCAGCGCTTGAGGGCCTCGATTAATTCGTCTTCATCTACAGGCTTGCTGACATAGTCACTCATGCCAGCTTTCAAGCATTTTTCCCTGTCGCCTTGTAAAGCGTTAGCTGTCATTGCGATGATGTAGATCTCGTGATCGATGACTGAAGACTCAGGATTGCGTATAAATTGTGTCGCTTCGTAACCGTCCATTTCAGGCATTTGGCAGTCCATGAGCACGCCATCAAACGTTTTTTGGGCCAGAATCTCGACGGCTTGCTTACCGTTCTCTGCAGTTATGATTTCATGATTCCAGCCGTTTAGTTGAATCAAGGCGACTTCGCGGTTTACTTCACTATCTTCGACCAGCAAGAGTTTCATCGGGCTGACTCCGGAATCGCCAAAGTTTAGGGTGTCATCATTTGGGGCACGTTGAGAGGCAATAGGGATAGGTGGCGGATTTTCTGGTTTCTCGGAGCTATCATTAATCAGGCTCGGAGCTGGAACTTCAGCTACTTTTACCGAATCCGAATCAATTTTCGATCTAAGGGCTCGCTCGATAGACTCCTTAAGATCGGATGGCTTCAGGGGTTTACTGATAGTCTCCTGGATTTGCAGGGCGTGGCAGGCGCCTCGGTCGAGCTCTCCTGCTTGAGACATCATCATAATAATCTTAGACTGTTTCGTCAGTCTATGAGAGCGCAGTTGCTTTGCCAGGTCCAAACCACTTTGAGTGCCTATTTTCGAATCTAAAAGAATGAGATCAAGAGGGGACCCTCGTTCCGCCTGCTGTAGGACCATGTCGAATGCGTCTTGAAATGACTCGGTATGGCGGCAGTTTACACTCCATGGTTCAACAAGTTGCTGCATATATCGACCAAAGCCTTCACTATCACTGATGACCAACGCACGTAGTCCCCAGAAGTCGGCACGAACCGTTTGAGTGTCTTTTCCGTTTGAAGAGTTTCGCTGCTTTTTGAACGGGATTGTCATAGAGAAATTGGATCCCTTTCCTGCCTCGCTTTCCACACGGATCGTGCCCTGAAGCAATTCGATAATTCGTTTGGAAATCGCCAATCCCAACCCAGTTCCTCCGAATTTCCGGCTTGTTGAGGAATCCGCTTGTTGGAAAGCCTGGAACAATTTTTCTTGGTTCTCTTTGTTGATCCCAATTCCCGTATCGATCACCGAAATTTTCAAGGTGAGCGTGTCTTTGGACTCATCGACTCTACTTACCCGGACCATGACTTCACCTTTTTCGGTGAATTTGATCGCATTTGATGTCAGATTGAGAAGAACCTGTCTTAAGCGATTGGGGTCGGATATTAACTGGGTATTGATATCACCGTTGATCCAGGAAAAGAGTTCGATGCTCTTCTCCTGGGCTTTCTCAGCCATTAACTGCACGGTTTCTTCTATGATATCCGTCAGATCAAAATCAATCTCCTCTATTTCAAGCTTTCCAGCCTCAATTTTCGAGAAATCCAAGATGTCATTAAGAATTGTAAGTAAGGCGTTCCCAGAATGTTGAACCGTCTGGGCGTAACGTTTTTGCTGATCCGAGAGTGGTGTTCTTAGCAGAATCTTGATCATTCCCAAAATGCCGTTCATTGGAGTTCGGATTTCATGAGACATATTGGCAAGAAATGTGGATTTCATCCGTGCGGCTTGTTCCGCCGAGTCACGTGCAGCCTGGAGCTCTTCGTTATTTTGATTGAGCTGTTCAGAAATTCCTTTGATTTCGGTGTATTGTTGCCTGTTGATCTCGTGCTGAAGGTGGACGAGCGTTGCAACGCGGATCATTCCGAGGAATCTGTGTTCTTGATCGACCAGTATAACGTCATCGAAGAAATCATCTTCGCGTTTCATGATCGCATTTAACACCTTGTAAACAGGCGTCCCGTGAATGATTCGAAAATCAACTTCTAGGATGTGGTTTCGAACCGGTTTCCGAGCAAATACAGCGTAACCTAAACCCCACTGGCTCAGCGTGTTGTTTATTTTTTGCTCGGAGCATATTCCCAAAACCGCATTAGCATCATCGAGGACGACAGCAAATCGAGCTTCGGGCTGAGCTCGGAAAAAATCCTGAACCTGTTCCAACGGCATATCCGCTGGCATTACCGTTTTGTGATCGATTAGATCCATCCAGTCGGTTTTTGAGCCCTTAATGAACCGATTTTCGGTCTGAGTTACGACCGAAGGAGGGGGTGAAGGGGATCCTTCTTGAGTTACGTTGGAGTCTGGGGCAACTAAAGTTTTTTCGGTATCCATAAAATAGAAGGCTTTCTACGTGAAGATTTAGGTGATCTTAAGGGAGAAGCGAAGAAATTGAGGTGACAGTTTTGTAAACATGGTGTTTCGGTCGGGTTTAGATCTCAAGATCGAGGCAGCTAAATTCTGTGCTAGGTGTGTATTCTCGATTGCACTTCACTCACTGATCCTTAAGATCCTCGAAAAGATAAGACAATTATGAGCACTACAGCAGCCGATACTAATCAACTAGATCAACTCAAATCGTTTACCAGAGTCGTTGCCGACACGGGCGATTTCGAGTCCATGAAAGCCTATGAACCTGAGGATGCGACGACTAATCCTTCGCTTATCCTAAAAGCCGTTCAGCAAGACACCTATCGTCCTATTTTAGATAAGGCGATCAAAGACCACTCTGGTAAGAGTGCGTCTGAGATCATTGATCAAACATTAATCCTCTTTGGGTTGGAGATTCTCAAGATCATCCCCGGCCGTGTTTCAACCGAAACAGATGCGAGACTATCGTTTGATACGAAGGGAACCATCGACAAGGCTCACCAGCTTATCGATCTCTATGAAAAAGCAGGCACATCTCGCGATCGAGTGCTGATCAAGATCGCTTCGACTTGGGAGGGAATTAAGGCCGCTGAAGAACTCGAAAAAGAAGGGATTCATTGTAATCTGACGTTGCTTTTCTCATTTGCTCAAGCTGTCGCTTGTGCGGAAGCTCAAGTTCAGCTGATTTCTCCATTTGTTGGGCGTATTTACGATTGGTATAAAAAATCGGAAGGACGGGATTATCAAGGAGCTGAAGATCCTGGTGTAAAATCAGTTCAGGGGATTTTCAACTACTACAAAAAGTTTGATTACAAGACCGAGGTCATGGGAGCGAGCTTCCGAAATATCGGTCAGATTATTGAACTGGCAGGATGTGATCTATTAACCATTAGTCCCAACTTGTTGCAGGAGCTAAAAGACAACGCATCGACCGTTGAGAAGAAATTGGACGAGGCCAGTGCGAAGCAAATGGATCTCGAGAAAATCAGTCTCGACGAGAAAGCATTCCGCTATTTCCACAACGAAGATGCAATGGCCACCGAAAAGTTGGCTGAAGGCATTCGTGCTTTTGCTGCCGACGCAATCAAGCTCGAAAAAATTATCGAAGATGCAAAGTAAGCTGCCCAAGGGCAGCATTTATGGATAGCAGGCGTGAAAGCGAAACAGTCACGTCTGCCTAATTCCCTTTGATCCTGGATGAGCTATTACATTGGTATCGACATAGGGGGCACGAATATTAAGGCCATTGCGGTCGACGAGTCGGGCGTGCTTAAACGAGAAAGCTCTCAGCCCACTCGAGATGGTGAATTCGATGGTGACACTCCTCTTTTTGCCAAAGGAGCTCAGAAGGTTGTTGAAAATCTAGAAAACGACTTTGGTCAACCCGCATTAGGTATTGGAATCAGTGCCCCGGGTTTGGCGGCTCGAGATAGTCGCTCGATTTTTTGCATTCCTGGCAAAATGCATGGTTTGGAAAATCTCGATTGGACTACGTTTTTTAAACGTGATCCGGTGGTTCCCGTTCTTAACGATGCTCATGCGGCTCTGCTAGGTGAAGCATGGGTGGGGGCTGCCGCTGGAAAAGAGAATGTGGTTATGTTGACTATCGGAACGGGAGTTGGAGGCGCCATCATTTGTGACGGGCATTTACTTAAGGGGCATATCGGACGAGCTGGCCATCTTGGACACACAACGGTGGGAGCAGATTTGATCCCAGATGTTTCTGGAGTTCCTGGTGGGCTGGAAATGTCGATCTCTGAAACGTTTATCGACAAAATTAATAATCCGAAATTCACGAGTACCAAGGCATTAGCGGATGCCTATAAAGCGGGTGATGAAGAGGGTAGCCGATTGTGGATCGAGTCTGTTCGTCGTTTCGCGGTTGCCATTGCCTCGATTGTTAATGCGGTTGATCCAGAAATCGTAATTATCGGCGGTGGAGGAATCAAAGCCGGGGATGCCTTATTCAAACCGTTACAAGCGTTTATGGACGAGTATGAGTGGCGCCCTGATGGGCATCGAGTCCAGATCGTGGAGGCAAAGCTCGACAGTATTGCAGGAGCTTATGGAGCTGCCAAGGCAGCCCTGGATGATCTAAAATAGTCGTACTAGCGTTTTACCGTATTAAACGGATAGGTAGTCCTCGCTCTGGGGGCTCGGCGAATCCGGGTTGTTGAGGATAGCCCCAGCTGGGGGATCTACCGGACCATCCAAAAGAGGATCTTGAGTATCCTTCATCCACTGGTCGAGTTTGCCTCTAAGTTCCTCTACGATTTGCTTGTAGCGAGGCTCATTTGCTAAATTTGCCGATTCACTTGGATCTAACAATAAATCATAGAGAGCTTCGCTCTTTGGAGGTAACTGCTGCCAGTCTGAATCAAGCCAAAGTGTTTTTGATACACAATCATCAATGTTGGTCAACACGGGCTTTGATCGTTCGTCATAGCGACGAATATATTTCCATCGCCGTGTGCGAATGCACCGTTGAGGTTCATAGGATGCATGAAAATTCACTTCTGCGAAGATCTCGTCATGATGTTGGTCGGTCTCCCCAGTGATCAACGGCATAAGGGACTTGCCTTGAAGCCAATCTGGTTTTTCCATGCCAACTAGATCGCAGAGTGTTGGAAACAAGTCAATATGGCTAACCATTTCGTCAACCACCTTCCCCCCGCCAAGTGGGTTCGGCCCTTTAATAATTAAGAAAACACCAATGCCACTATCGTTGAGCGTACATTTCATGCCAGGGTAGGCTAAGCCGTGGTCTGTTGTGGCAATGATTATGGTATTTTCAGTTAAGCCCGTTTCATCAAGAGCCTTGAAAACTTGCCCCATTTTGTCATCTAAAATACGTGCTTTGGTATGATAAGCCGCCGTTTCTTTTCGGGTCGCAGGCGTGTCAGCGATACCGGCGGGAGGGTGACAGTAATTGGGATTGATGTCATTTGCAGGCTCTCCAAAGTCGCGATGTGTTTCGGTGAATCCCATCGATAGAAAGAAAGGTTGGTCTGGATTACTCTTGATGAAATCAACGGCGGCAGAAACCGATTGGCTTTGATCCCACTCGCTCGTTTTCAGCTCGTGATCTAAAAGGTGCGTATAGCCAATGATTTTCGGGTCTTTTGCAATATGCTGAGTTCCGGAAAGAGCAGAGGTGTACCCGTGATCGTGAAGTGCATGAATTAAATGTTGATCATAGGAATTGAGAGAGAAACCACGATGAGCAAGTCCGAGCATTCCTGAGTTGTGTGCGCATTGTCCGGTCAGTAATGCAGCACGACTAGGTGAGCATGTAGGGTTGGCACAAAATGCTTGGCGGAAGAGAATGCCTTCTTCAGCCAGTTTTTGAAGGTTGGGTGTGGGCACAGCGTGGCCAAAAGGCTGAATGAATCGGCCGGTATCGTGAGAGTGAATATAAAGAATGTTGGGCTTGGACATGGTTGCCATGGAGGTTATCAGTTCTTCCTATGATTGCCCAGCCCTTGTTTCTTTTATCTCAATAGCCTACCAAAAATACCAACTTTTGGTGACAATGATGTAAACACCGAGGGTGAAGTTGGTGACGGCGTGAAGGAGGATCATACTTCCCAAGCTGCGCGTGTAGATGAACCATGAGCTAGAGAGGAGTGCCCAAATAATGGCAACACCCCATTGATCCGAGTGGGCGAGCACAATCATCAAGCTGGTCGCAAAGAACGAAAGGTGTGTGTAACTTCCCAGCTTTACGGTTTCGAAGTCTTCTTCGATGAGATAGCGTTGAAGAAATCCTCGCCAAAAAATTTCTTCAACCAAGGGGATCATAATACAAAAACCGATCATTCGAATGATAATCAGACAGATTTGGATATCTTTGCTTTCAAAAATCTCTGGATTAAAACCTGCGGTGGGGTCGGGATCGACACTCGTAATGTAGGTGTAGGGAACAATCCACAGACACGCTGCGACCATGCCGACCAAAACGGTTGGGACAAGTTTCTTGAATTGAAAGAGCGGAGGGTATTTCGCCAGGTTATAGAATACCAAAAAGATACAAACCATCGTCGCGATCGGATACGAAATGTATTGAGCATCTTCGTGGAGCCCACTGATAGCGAGATGTACGATAAAGAAAGCGGCTAGTGGAATGATGTAAGGGAAGGCTGGGTGTTGGGTCCATTTAGACATGGTAGTTTGATTAAAGAGCGGTAGGTTCACAAGACAAGCATATGCGGGCAAGAAAACTAAAAAAATCTGAGGCTTCGATTCCGGTTGGATTAACGATTGCAGGCTCGGATAACAGTGGGGGAGCAGGAATTCAAGCCGATCTGAAAACAATGACGTCACTCGGAATCTATGGGTGTAGTGCAGTGACCTGCGTGGTTGCAGAACATCCGGGGACGGTGAAAAATATTACCTCCATTCCTACGCAACGAGTTCTCGATCAGGTTCAGCTAACCTTCGAGGCGTTTCCAGTAGCTGCGATGAAGACCGGGATGCTTTTTTCGAGGTCGATTATTGAATGCCTATCTACCTGGAGAGAAAAGCAACGTCGAAGGGTTCCATTAGTTGTAGATCCTGTGATGGTGGCTACAAGTGGAGGCCTTTTATTGAAAAAGACGGCAATTAGGGCCCTTCAGGAAAAATGGATTCCTTTGGCGAGTTGTGTTACCCCAAATCTTTATGAAGCCGAGGTGTTACTTGGTTACAAAATCTTGTCTGAAGGTGAAGCGGAGCAGGCGGCCCGTGATTCTTGGCAGCGGTGGCAAGTTCCATTTTTGATCAAAGGAGGGCACTTGGCAGGGCGCCAAGCCATAGACTTTTTGTATGACGGAAAAAAGATGACTCGGCTCTCTTCTCCTCGAGTTGCTCGGGTAAAGACGCATGGAACCGGATGTACGTATTCAGCGGCTTTGATGTC
Source organism: Verrucomicrobiota bacterium (assembly GCA_039027395.1). GTDB lineage: Bacteria > Verrucomicrobiota > Verrucomicrobiia > Methylacidiphilales > JBCBYL01 > JBCCKK01. Next base: position 13,193 of record JBCCKK010000025.1, read on the forward strand.
GTATCTAGCAGCAGGTAGTGGTCTGTTGGAAGCTGCGCGCAATGCTAAGGTATTTGTGTCAAAGGCAATCGAGATGCGGTTCCGACTAGGCCGCTACACACCGTTGAACCATATTCAAAACTGAGTAGACCAGAGCGAGGTGGACATTTTTGGAAGTATCGAATACCGGCCTGCGCCGCTCTTTTTTGCTGCCTGGTTTGCTCTACTTGGGCTTTTGTTAGCTTGGTTTTTTTCTGAATTCGGTTTCTTGTGGTCCCTCTTACTTGTGACTCTCATTGCTGTGAGCTTTTTTCAAAAGAAGTTTCGTTGGGCGTGGGGATTTGTGATCGCGATTCTTTTTCTTTGGTATGGTGGGTATCGATACCACCACGTTCCGAAATATGACTTGAGGCAAATTACACATGAGTGGCCAGCGAGTGTAAAGCTACGGCTCATCCCTCAAGAAGAGCCTGTTTGGAAGACGCATGTTAGGGGGTATTCGACTGCAAATATGGTCTGTCGAGTGGAAGCTATCGATCTGGGTTCCGGTTGGTCCCAGGCCCGTGGAGATATTTGGGTGCGAATGCGAGGGCAGCCAAATGAGATGCGCTTTTATGGAAACGTGGCTGAAGTTGCTGGATATCTTGAAGCGCCGAAATTGGCAGAGGGGCCCGGGCAAATTGATTTTAGGCGATATTTAAATTCTCGGGATATTCACTTTGTATTTTCAACTCATCTTCGAGATTGGAACTCGACGGGTATCTTTTCTGGTCTGGAAATCTGGTCGATTTCTCATGGCTTGAGAGACTATATGTTAGAGGTATTGGGTTGGGGGAGTGGGGAAGAGGCTCCCTGGGCGAGTTTGATGGCAGGGATGCTTTTCGGCTATCGCGATGGAATTTCATCCGAACTTTGGCATGAGTTTACTGTTACCGGGACAGTCCACTTGTTTGCGGTGAGCGGGCAAAATGTGGGAATGATTCTCATTGTCTTCGTCCTGTTTTTGAGGCTACTCGGTTTGATTCGGTGGCGATGGGCTTGGGTTCTGGGGCCGTTCCTTCTTCTCTTTTGCCTTTCGACGGGAATGGAAAGTAGTGCTGCGCGAGCCTGGGTAATGATCATGTTTATCTTAATGGCATGGCTGATTCACCGACCGGTGACGCCTCTTAATATTCTAGGCTTAGCAGCGTTACTTCTTTGGGTGTGGAATCCGTTTCAGCTTGTAGATGTTGGCTTTGCCTTATCGTTTCTTGTCTTATTGATGCTGTTAATTGCCGCAAAGCCCCTGGCCCTCTACCTGTATGGCTTTTTGGCTCCGGATCCCTTTATTCCTGCGCTAAGGCTTCCTTGGTGGCGTTCGGGATTCGATTGGATCTACCGTAATGGCTGTGTCTTGTTTTCTGCTTCGATCGTTGCCTGGTTGGGATCTCTTCCTTTGATTCTTTGGCACTTTGGGTTGATCGCTCCCGTTACTGTATTGTCTAACTGTATCGTGGCCCCTCTAGCTGGAACGATTGTTGTTCTAGCGGTATGTTCTGTTTTGGTAGGATGGGTTATTTCTCCATTATCTGTTTTGATCAATATACTTAATGCGAAGGTGTTGGAGGTAATGGTTACGGCTGTGTCTTTGTTAGCGGCAATTCCACATGGCCATTTCTATATTTCACAAGATGATCCGTTAGCTTCTGGCGAATTTTGTTTGAGTATTGTAGACCAATCCGTCACAGCTCCAGCCATTTTGCAAACCAAGAGATCATCCTATCTAATTAACGCCGGCTCGGAACGAGGCTGGATTTATCAAACTAATCCGGTGCGGCAGTATCTCGGACTTGAGAAATGGAATGCCATCTTTCTGACCCAAGCCGGGGCGCGCCAGATGGGAGGAGTTTTCAATGTTCTGAATATGACATCGGTGGATCAAGTCTATCAATTTCCACATCCTGCGAGAACAAAGACGTTTCGTGTTTGGAAAGAGCATAGCAAATCTTTAAGCGATATACGGAGTTTATCACAGGGAGATCGGATTGTTTTAGAAGATGGAAGTTTTCTAGATGTTTTGTGGCCGCCAAAGGATGCGGTTGATCTGAATTCTGAGAATGGAGGGCTTGTTTTGAAGTGGACTCTTTCAGGGGTAACGATTCTTTGGGCCAGCAACATTGGGGCGTCAATTGAGGCGCAGCTCATCTCATCGATTTCGCAAGGCGAAATCGATGTATTAATTCAGGGAAGTCATTCTCGCGAAAATAATTTGAGTGTCTCTTGGCTCGAAAAAATGCAACCGGTTAAGATTGTCAGACCTGATTCTGGATTTTATCCTGATAGAGCTTTAACTCGTAGCAAACGGCGGATAATAGATGAACTTGGGATAGATATTGTTGAGTTAAGGCGGGTGGGATTTATCCAGCTCAGAGGGGGATCAGGAAGGCTACGCGTTCGCCACTGGTCACCTGAACTAGGAACATTTTTAGATGAAACAGCATGTCAAAATTAGAAGCTCAACGGATGAATGGGTGCTGACAAAGCCGTTCTATTCGCTTGGACGGAGTCTTACGGCTGATCTAAATATTCATCGATATGAGGCATCAAGAATCCACACTTTTTTTTTCCGGGATCCTGAACGTGGATATTGTATTTGCGATGCAGGAAGCCGTAATGGAACCTATCTCAACGGTAAACTCGCACATTGCCCAACTCCTCTCGAGGATGGAGATATTGTGGATGTTGTTTCAGAGCCGATCCATGTCTCTGTTCAAGAGTTTGAGGCGACCGAGCCAGAAGATGCTTGGGGTGCGGAGTCTGTCATTCTTTTGACAGCGATGTATTCAGATGCTCATACAGATTGGGGTATGGAATCTCCCAAAAGGTCGCGATGTCAGGGAGGTTGGTTTTATCGAACGATCAAGCTGATTCGGTCGCATGGTGGGATTCCGGTTAAAGCTGGAGAGAGTTCGGTCACCGCGATCTGGGACTCGGTTTCTATGAACCAACAAGATGCCTTTCAGAAAGTGCTCGAGTGTTCTCGCCAAATCAACCAGTTTGCAAAGAGTCGCGATGAGGCGTTGCGAAAAGAGTGGATGGTAGGAACAGACGTTCCTTTATTTAATACTCATGCAGCAATGCATTATACGCCGCTTAAACGCTGGGTGGATCCGATCGATAAGGATTATATGCGGGCTGAATGGCACGAGCTCGAGCTTATGGATGAATTGGCACGAAAAGCAGAGGATTTGAAATCGGCTTTATTGTGCACAGAACGATTCCAGGCGGGGCCTGATGATCGGTCGGCAACGAGTCAGATGAGTATGGTTGAGTTGGGTCCTCGCAAGCTCCCAATGATTGTTTATCCCTTACGAGAGGATTGAAACCGCCTCTAGGTCAATGTCGGGTTCGATTTTTCATTTGTTTTACGAATAAAGGGACAATTTCTTTGGATATCCACTCAGAGCAGGCATCCCATCCTTGGGTTTCATAGAGTTTACCAATCTGGGCTTCAATGGAGGTGGGCTTTCCAAGACTGGAAAGAAACTGATTGGAGGTCATCCATCGAAACAAATCTTGTTTACTGTGATTAAACTGGTCCTGGTGTTCCAAAATCCATCTGCGAGCAAAAAGGGCAAGGACGGCATCGCCAATCCATGCGAAATCGCGCTCCTCTCGAATTCGATCCTCTTTTTTTGTCATGAAAACTGAATCGTTTATGCGGTCTCGGCGTCTATCGGACAAATAAAAAGGAAGTAAGATTGCTGTGATAATTGATGGGATCCTGTGGACAACCTAAAACGCTGTGATAGAAATACTAGAAGATGAGTGAAGAGCCTCAATTTGATAGCGCCTACGCCGATCGGATTATTCCGGAGCCTGGTCATATCATTGAAGTGGTCGATGGCCTTAACGAGGTTAAGGCACTTACTTGGGTTCAAGATAACCTGGGTTATAGTATGAATGGATGTTTTCGAGTTCGTGATAAGCAAGGCAAAAAACGCCTGGTGACTCAAAGTCGAAATTCGAATGTGACGCCTCGCTGGCGGACGGTTGACTAATTTTCAGAGGCTTCTCAAAAGCATTTGATGCTGATAATCTTGTAAGTTGCTCTCTTCCAGTAATTTGGAAATATTTTTTTGAAAGATGTCTCCTCTAAACCACCTAAAATATTTCTTAAAAATTTATCGAATCGTTCCGATTTTTATTGCTTTACATGACATTGTATTTACTATGTAGTCTAGGCGACGCTAGTAAGGAAATAATTGTAATGAGATATATTCGAAGAAATTCACCAGGGTTCAGTTTGGTTGAGCTATTAGTGGTTATGAGTATCATCGTAGTTTTGGGGGCGCTCTCAACCACCGCTCTAAGGGCACTCTCGGGTGCTGGGACCGTTACAAAAGCTGCTTCTGATCTTGGTGGGTTCATCGAACTGTCCCGAGCTTACGCCTTGGCAAACAACACCTTTGTTCGTGTTGGTTTTGCTAACGATACATCCGTAAATCCACCGCGTATCACAGTCATTGCGATTGCTCCTGAGGACGGAACCCTTCAAAGTGACAGCAACTCGGATATGAGTAACGCGACAACTTGGCCAATGATTGGAAAGCCCCTGTATCTCACGAAAATGACAATTGATGATGCGCTCAACAACAGCGGGAGTGTTCTGGGGCCTGATACTTCGTCAGATATGCGTCCTTCCGATACTGACATCACGACGGGAACAGGCTTAACCAGGCGGGTCTCTGGAAATAATCTCTCTTTCTCCGAGTTCATTCAATTTCAGCCCAGTGGAGAAGTCCGTGTTCAAAAAAGTAGCCTGACCCGATCGATCGCTTTCGGAA